>JADGNS010000221.1 GCA_017883355.1 Candidatus Solibacter sp. | reverse complement strand
GCAAGTTATTGAAAAGATGGAGCGGGAGACCGGATTCGAGCCGGCGACGTCCAGCTTGGGAAGTAGAGCATCAAACCTTCACCGAGATTCCTGGCGAACAGCCCATAGCACCAGCAACCGGACACTCTGCCCCCAAACGGCCGTCTGGGACATCACTCCTGATCTGCCGCGGCCGCGTCAACTGGGAGGGAAGCGTCCTGTCCGTAGAAGCGCCGTCTCATACGCCGCTCTATGGGAAGTGCTTCCTCTACGATTCATCGCACGTCTGGCACCGCGCCGCCCGCGCCCGCTCGCGTCCGCCGGTAGAGGAGCCAGGCGGTCGCGATCACGGCTGCCGTTCCTACTGCCAGCTTCGTCTCGAACAGCCACACATTCTTAACTTCCGCCGTCGGCACCACGGAGCACAGGATGGCCAGCAGGGTGATGGCCCAGCCGGAGAGGGCGCTGAGTCGCTTGCCGGCCTTCCAGGCGCTGCCGAAGATGTACAGAAACGGCAGGAATCCGTTGATCACCATGAGCGAAACCAGCGCCTGGTAGGCGGCGCGCATGGTGTCGCCGAGTTGAATCGCCACCAGCAGGAACGAGGCGAGCACTCCCAGCGTGACGATGGCGATGTGCGGCGTGCCCCAGCGTGCATGCACCTTGCCAAAGGCCGCCGGCAGCAACTGGTCCACGCCCACCACAAAGGGCAGGCGCGACACGGAGGTGCCCAAGCCGCCGAACTGGCCCACGGCGCTCGCCATCACGAGGAGCGCGATCACGGGCGTCAGCCAGGCCAATCCCAGGGTGCGCGCGGCGCTTTCGCCGGCTTCGGCCAGGCCATTCATCTCGCTGATCTTTTCGGGGCGCAGGATCACCAGCAGAGCCACCGTGGTCGCGGCGTAGAACACCGTGGTGAAGGCGGAGGCGATCCAGCCGGCACGCGGCAGGGTGCGCGCGGGGTTGTGGATCTCGCCTCCCATGAGTCCCGCCATCTCCAACCCGGTCATGGCATAGGCGATGGTGCTCCAGAAGCTGATGGTGTCCCAGTTCCAGGTGGGAGCGATGTGGATGGGCGTGGCCGATCCGCGCCGGCCGAAGATCATGACGGCTACCGTCACCAGCAGGACGCCCAGCAGCCAGGTGGCGGCGGCGCCCACGTTTTCGGTCCACTTGCCGATCTTCATGCCGATCAGATTGGTGCCGAGGGCGACCCAGATAGCAACTAACGAAATGGCGAGCAGGAAGACGCGGCTGTCCGCCAGGTAAGCGTACGCGGGCCCCAGCGCATAAATCCCCGCGCTCATGTAGAACATGGCCGCGCTGGGGAACCAGAAGGCAATGCCGATCCAGTAGACGATGAAGCAGAGGAAGCCGTGCCAGCGGCCGAAATCGTTGCGCGTCCAGAGATACAGGCCGCCGGCGCCGGGGTACTTCACGGAGAGCGTGGCCACCGCGATGGCCAGCGGCACCATGAAGAGCACCGCTGCCAGAAGCCACAGCGTGACGGACCCGGGCCCGGCGTGCGCCGCGGCCGGAATCCAGCGCGTGCCCACGATGCAGGTGATGGCGAAGAACGTGATGTCGCGCAGGCCGAGCTCGCGCTTCAGTTGCGGGGCATTCTCATCCATCCGTGTCATCCATTGAGCCGGCCGATCTCGGCGTGGAGCTCGATCCCGATGCGGCGCAGTCCCTCGCGCAGGAACTCCGGTTTGCCACCCAGCCAGACGCGGATGTAGCCTTCCAGGCCGAGGTGCGCGCCGGGAACGATCAGCACGCTCTGGTTGACGCGAATGCGCTCGCAGAGCTGGTAACTCGGCGTGGGCGATTGATAGCGCATGAGGCACAGCGCGCCGGCCTGGGGTTCGCGGAAGGTAAGGAAGGCGCCGAAACCGGCGGCCCACTCGCGCATAATGGGCAGGTTGTGTTGCAGAATGGCGCGGGTGCGCGCGTAGAGCTTCTCGCGGTTTTCGGGCCGCACGGCGATGCGCGCCACGGCATCTGAGATTTTGTTGGGACCGATGGTGATGTAATCGTGCTGGCTCCAGCACTCGGACACCACGTCGGCGGGTCCCACGATCCAGCCGATGCGGACTCCGGGGATGCCGTACGCCTTGGAAAGTCCGCTGGTGACGATGACGCGATCGCTCATTCCCCAGAAGCTGGCCGTGCGCGGGCACGCGATTTCCGCGCCGAGGTAGACTTCGTCGGCGAGCAGGTAAGCGCCCACCTGCTCGCAGCGGCGCACCATGCGCCGCATGGCCTCAAGCGATAGCACGCTGCCCGAGGGGTTGTTGGGATTGGAGACGTAGACCAGGCGCGTTTTGGGATTGACCGCGCGCTCGAACTCTTCCCAATCGGGTTCCCAGTCCTGGTCGATGCGCAGGGAGAAATGATTGACCTTCGCGCCCAGACTCTTGGGCACGCCGCCGTACTGCATGTAATTAGGGACTTCGAAGGCCACCTGGTCGCCGTCGCGCAGAAGGGCGAGCGCCAGCAGATAGTTGGCTTCCGAGGTGCCGTTGGTGACTTCCACCTGAGGGAGCGACGCGCCCGGGTAACTGTGCGTCAACTCCTCGCGCAGGGCGATGGTGCCGTTGGATTGGCTGTAGCCCAGCGGCATGTCGAGGATGGTGTCCAGGTCCAGGCCCATTTCGGCGAGTTCCCGCAAGGTGACGGGGCGCACGCCGCTCTCGCTGAGATCCATTTCGACGAGGTTCTCCCAGGTCGACTGCATGCGCTCCATTTCGAACGGTTCGATCTTCAAAGTGCCCCCAGGTAAACGTATTCGGCGATGTAGAGGTCTTCCACCCCGAGGCCGGTGAAATCAGCGACGGTGATGCCCGCGGAATCGATGGCGACGGGCGCATCGCAGTACTCGCCGATCTCGATGGCGCGGCCGGCTTGATCGGGCGCGTGTTGCAGTTCACCCAGCTTCTCACATTGACGGCGCGAATCCACCAGCAGGAGCGCAGCGCGGCGCAGGATATCGGGATCGAGTTCCTGCTTGCCAGGGGAGTCCGCGCCCACGGCGGAGATGTGGGTGCCGGGCGCGAGATCGCTTGCGCGGAGGAGCGGGAGGCGCGATGCCGTTGCGGTGACGACGAGGCGCGCCGCGGCGGCGACGTCGGCGGGCGAACGGGCGAGCGAGATTTCGATATGCGGAAGCGCGGCCTGTAGATCGGCGCGGCACTCGGCGGCGCGTTGCGGATTGCGGCCCCAGATGCAGATCTGGCGGAGGGGGAGGATTTCAGCGTGCATGCGTGCCTGCAGCCGCGCCTGTATGCCGGTGCCGAGGATGCCGAGCACACCGTCGCGGCGGCCAAGTTCGCGCGCTACGAGGGCGGCGACGGCGGCGGTGCGCACGTCGGTGAGATGGCCGGAATCGGCCAGGAAGGCCACGGGTTCGCCGGTTTCGGCCGAGGACAGGAGCATCATGCCGTTACCCACGGGCAGACCGCTTGCGAGGTTGCCGGGAAAGGTGGCGGCGATCTTGAGCGCGAAATATTTTCCGCCGCGGCGATAGCTGGCTTTGATGTGGACCTCGGCGTTGAGGGGCGAGATGGCGAGGTGCATGGGCATCGGCATATCGCACTCGCCGCGGGACCAGGCGGTGACCGCCTCGCGCATGCGGGCGATGATCTCGCCGTACGCCAGGACGCGTTGGATCTCCGCCAGTTCGAGAATGCGCATTAAGGAAAGACTAGCAGACGCCCGTGGGTTCGGAAAAAACACGATGGCCATTGATTCGTTCTTACGTTTTGAAGCGCTCGTCGATTTCGACCTGGTATCCGCTGGCGAGGCGGTTGGTTTCGTTGGCCATGCCGACTACGGCCATGAGTTCGGCGAACATGGCGTCCGTCATGCCGGCCTTGCGGGCGGCGGCGGTGTGCGATGCGATGCAGTAGGCGCACTGGTTGGTGGCGCTGATGGCCACGTAGAGCATCTCCTTGGTGAGCGGGTCCAGGGCTCCGGGCGCCATGATCTGCTTGATGCTTTCCCAGGTGCGGCGCAGGGTGGGGGGATCGTGAGCCAGGGCTTTCCAGAAATTGTTGATCCAGTTGGTGTGGCGGGTGGCCATGATGTCGTCATAGACCGCGCGCACTTCGGGAGGTGCATCGGGGTATTCGACGAGTCCGAGAGTGGCCATGGCGACCAGGATACCGCGCCGCGGGGGGTACTGCTGGTCCGAAAGGGCCATAACCAAAGGGAGGTTAGTATTACCTTACTACCTATTGCAGAATCTTAGACAAGGAGGTGCAGTATGTATACGGTAATCGTTTATCGAGGGGGGCGCCAGGTTGACGCTCTTTTGTTGTCGGCATCGGCGGAGCGGCTGAGGGTAGTGATTCCCGGCCGCGGGGACACCGCGGAATTCCAACTGATCGAGGGCCGGTGGACGTCCGAAAGCGGCGAGCAGGTCGAGTTGGGCGCCATCCTCACCGAGGATTCGGCGGATGTCAAACGGGTGCAGGGCAACGCCCGCACGCGCACGCTATCGGCGGCCTGACTTAGTCTTCATCGATGGGCATTTCCCTTCGGTACTTGGCCATCGGGTTCTCCGGTTCCTCCCGTTGCGGCCAGGTGCGCATGAGGTAGACGCCGGCGAAAGGCGCCGCCAGCACAATCAGCAGCAACAGGTAAGAAAACGGCGCCCACTCGGCGAGCCACGCGCCCACGCCGGCAGCCGACGCCAGCAGGAATGTCCGGGTTTGCGGCATGAGCACTATGAAGAAAAGGACGAACAGGATCAGACCGATAAGCATAACTGCCGCTGCCTCACTTTTCAGGTGAAAGTGAATACCTATTTGTTTCACCACACGGCAGCGGGGACATTCTCTACTGCCTTTCGTTAGCAGTAGACATTAGACGCGGTCGGATGTTTACTTAGGTCGACGTCAGGCCAGCGGACGCGCGAGGCGGAGCCTTACGCCACTTACTGGGGACGCATCCAGATGTCCTCCAGGACCGTGACGGAGGACGTGAGGGTCTGGCCGCCGACGGTAAGGCGCACCATGTAGGCGCCGGGTTCGACGAGGGCGCCGGCGCCACCGCCGAAGCCGCCAAAACCACCACCACCGCCGCCGCCACCGCCACCGCCACCGCCGCGGCCGCTGGCGACGAAGGGCACGCCGGTATTACCGCCACGGCCGGCGCGTCCACCACCACCACCGCCACCGCCGGCGACGCCCGCGGTTTCGGCGGCCCCGGCCCCAGCGGGAGCCGTTGCCGCACCAGTTGCCGGAGCCGCCGCGCCCGCCGCCGCAGTTGCCGCCGCGGCACGGCCGCCGCCCGTAGTCGCGACCGCCGGTGCGGGACCGCGCATGGGCCACTGGAAGCGATTCATGCCCGCCTTGATCTGCACATCCAAGGTGCTGACCACCGCGCTGTTGAGGAGGAATTCCAGCTTGCCCGCGCCCAAATCGGATTTCGCCAGGACGTGGATGGCGGTGCCGCCCTGCGGATTCTTCGCCTGGAACTGGCGGTTGGTGGCATGGCGCTGGGCTTGCGGATCGTTCTTCCAGAGCGTGGCCGGCCGGGGATCGAATAAGGTGAGATCCTTGCTGGTGCTGGACGGCTTGAGCTGCTCCAGCGGGGTGATGTCGTCGGCGATATAGATGGACCGGCCGTGGGTGCCGATGATGAGATCGCGTTCGCGGGGGTGAATCAGGATATCGTCGACGCGGACGCTGGGCAGGCCGGTCATGAACTTTTTCCATTCCTTGCCGGCGTCGAGGGTGATGTACAAACCGAACTCGGTGCCGGCGAAGAGGAGGTTGGGATTGTCGTAGTCTTCGCGGAGGGCGTTGATATTGCCCTTGGCGGGGAGATTGCCGGCGACGCTGACCCACTTCTTGCCGTAGTCCGTCGTCTTGAACAGGTAGGGCTTCCAATCGTCGTAGCGATGATGGTCGATGGCGACGTACGCCGTGGCGGGGTCAAAGTGGGAAGGCTCGATGCGCGAGATGTGCGTGTAGCCCTTGGGCGCGCCGGCGATGTTGCCGTACACGCTGGTGAAGGTCTCACCGCCGTCCTGGCTGACCTGCAGGTTGCCATCTTCGGTGCCGACCCAGATGACGCCCGGTTTGGAGGGGGATTCGCGGACCTGGGTGGCCACGGAACTGGCGGCGTAGCCATCGTGCTTGGAGGCCATGGGCTTATCGCCGGGCACGCCCATGATGGCCATATCCGGCGCCCAGCGGTTGATGTTCTTGGAAAGATCGGTGGGATTCATCCACCAGGTGTCGCCGCGATTGTTGGACTTGAAGAAGTACTGGCCGGCCATGTAGACCACGGCTGGATTGTGCGGCGAGATTTCGAACGGGGCATTCCAATAGAAGCGGAGCGTCTCCAGGTTGGGAGGCGCGTTGACCACGTTGGGAACGCCGCCGCGTCCACCGCCGCCACCGCCACCGCCGCCACCGCCGCGCCCGGCTGGCGCCGGGGTGGCCGCAGCCTGCGTGGCGGGCGTCGGCGTGGTGGGAGTCTGCCCGGCCGCGGCCGTTGTGCCGAGAGGAGTAGCGGCCTCCGGAGGTGTTATCGGAGTTGCCGGGGCTGCGGCCGCCGCCGCGGCGCCACGCCCGCCGCCGGTGTTGGGCCGGATGCTCTTTTGGGTGCCGTTGCGCATATCGTGACGGCTCATGTTGCCATCCTGCGATTCGGCGTAGACGATGGCCCAATCGGTGGGATCCTGGCGGGTGTAGAAGCCGTCGCCGCCGCCGACGGTGAACCAGTCGGTGTTGACGGCTCCGGCGGTGGAGCGCAGCGCGCTGGGTCCGCACCAGGCGTTATTGTCCTGCAAGCCGCCGCAGACGTAATAGGGGCGGCGCATGTCGGCGGACACCTGATAGAACTGGCCGACGGCGATATCGTTGTGGAAGTCCCAGGTCAAGCCGCCATCGTTAGAGACATCGAGGCCGCCATCGTGGCCGACGATGACGGTGCGGGGGTCCTTGGGGTTGATCCAGAAGGCGTGGTAATCGGTATGGGAGCCGGTGACGGTGGTCCAGGTCTTGCCGCCATCGAGCGACATCTGCGCGGGGTTGCCGCCGACAAAGAGCTTCCGATCGTTGACGGGGTCGACGCGGATCTGGCTGAAGTACATGGGGCGGTCGTTCTGATTGCTGGTCAGGGTCCAGGTGGCGCCGCCGTCATCGGAGCGGTAGACGCCGCTGGCGTTGGGGTCGGGCGGCCCGGGGGCGCCGCGTCCGCCGCGGCCCCCACCACCGCCACCACCACCGCCGGCTGCCGCCGCGGTGGGATCGGCAGATT
>JADGNS010000220.1 GCA_017883355.1 Candidatus Solibacter sp. | reverse complement strand
CAGCCGCCGCCCCACCAAGAGCGGCGGCCCGGCTCGTCGAAAACGCTTACTTTTTCCTTACTTGCGCTTTAGTATGAGATCCGAATTAACCGATGTCAAGCAAGGAGGTTTCCTCGAAAACCGCGCCCGAGGGTACCCCGCTCGCGGCTCGGATTGTGGCCTAGCGTTTGGGCTGGTAGGGCGGATACGGCTCCGTGTCCGGGTTCACCCGCACCGCGGTGGTGAACTTGAAGGGATACTTGCCGCCGCTCGGCCAGGTCAGTTCGACGAAGTACGCCGTCCAGCCCTTCTCCGGCTTGGGCACGCGTCCCACATAGACTCCTCCGCCCTGCTCGCGCAACTCTTCCCCCCGGTACGCCGGTCCGATGGTCATCAGCCGGAAATCGCGCGCGTCCGGGTTGGTCGCCTGCCACAGTTTCACCGCGGAGGGCTTAACCTTGCTCACCACGCGGATGTCGCCATTGGCCTCGAAAGTCCAGGTGAATTGCGGACGCGGCGTGCCGTTGAGGAATGCCTGATAGAAGGCCAGGCTGCTCTCCAGCGCGTCCGTGCCCTTTAAACCATGATCCGCATTGGGGATGTAGCGCAGATACTTCTCGCCTTTCAAATCGTCGAAGTAGAAGCGCGAGGAGTCGGGCAGAAAGAACTGGTCGCCCGCCGCATAGATCATGAACTTGGGCATCGTCAGGCGATCGCGATAACTGTAGGGTTCTTCGATTTCGAGCAGCTTGCGATACTCCGGCGTGCCGGCCCAGTCCATGAAGCCCGATTCCACGTAATCCTTCACGGCGGGCGCGAAGAACCCGTAAACCCGGAAGTGGTGCTCGAAGGACTTTTCCAGATTCAGCAGGTCGATCGACGCCGGCACGATGGCCACCACCCGTTTGTCCACTGCCGCCGCCGTCCAGGTGGTCCAACCGCGTTTCGATCCGCCCGACACCACGAACTTCTCCACCTTCACCCCGCCCGCCTGGGGTGTCGCCAGGACAGCCGTAATGGTATCCATGGCGCGCACCGCCGCCTTGGTCATGGGCAGGCGCAGCGGCCAGGTTTCATCGCCCGTCCTGATGTACTTCATCCACGTGTAGGCGATGATGCCGTCTTCGTTGCGCGTGCCCGATTCGTCCGCGAATTGCAGCGGCTCATTGGGCACATCCTGGAGTTCGGCCACCACGGAGTGCGTGGTCAGCGCGTTCTCCACATAGGATTGGCTGACCCGCACGGGCGCTTTGTCCTTGGTGGATCCGCCGCCAATGAATAAGAAACCCGTCGTGCCTTCCACCCGGTCCGGCTTGACCACCGTCATCCAGTGTTTCCAGACAGTGCGATCCACTTCCGACGGCTGCCGCCACGTCTGCGAAGTCAGATCGATCACATACGTGGTGTACCCCTCGCCCCGAATCGTGCTCACCACTTCATACTTGTACGAGGCATCCGCCTTCTTCACGTAGCGGTCGAGGGCGGTATCGGCCCCCAACGCATTCGCCACCAACAGCAGCGGCAGTGCCGCGAGACGCAAGAATTTCACGCTGATTCCCCCTCAGCCATACTACCCCGCCGTGTATCGGGCCTGCGCGCGAAACGGCAAGCCATCCCTTATAATGAGATTTTCCAATCTGCAAGATAACCATATCGAAGAAGAGGAGCAATCATGGCTGCGAAGCGTATCGGTATTCTCACGGGTGGCGGCGACGTTCCGGGACTGAATTCCGTGATCAAGACCGTGGTATACGGTGGAAGTGAAATCGGCTGCGAGGTGATCGGAATTCGCCGCGGCTGGGAAGGTCTGACGCACGTCAACCTGCAGGATCCGGCGAGCCGCACCCGCTACGTGCTGCCGCTGAATCGCGAGAACACCCGCACCATCGACCGCACCGGCGGCACCTATCTGCACAGCTCGCGCACCAACCCGTCCAAGATGAAGAAGCTGCCCCCGGTGCTCGAAGGCCAGGAATTCCCGGTCAACGAGTCTACCAAGAAGGGCGTGACCTCCAAAGTCTTCGATGTCACCAAGGCGGTGCTCAAGAACATCGAGACCCTTAACCTGGATTACCTCATCGCCATCGGCGGCGACGACACCCTGAGTTATGCCGCGGAACTCGACCGCCAGGGCTTCAACGTGATCGCCGTTCCGAAGACCATGGATAACGACGTGCAGAACACCGAGTATTGCATCGGGTTCTCCACCGCCATCACGCGCGCCATGGACGCCATTGAGCGGCAGCGCACCACGGTCGGCTCCCACGAACGCGTTGGCCTGTTCCGCGTATTCGGCCGCGACGCCGGCTACACCGCGCTCTACACCGCGTACGTCACCAGCGTGCGCTGCTGCATTCCGGAGTACAAGGTGGATCTGCACAAGCTGATCGAGCTGCTGGTCACGGATAAAAAGAACAACCCGAGCAACTACTCGCTGGCCGTGCTGAGCGAGGGCGCCGAGTGGGAAGGCTACACCGTGAAGGAATACGGCGAAGCCGACGCCTTCGGACATCGCAAGAAGATGTCGGTGGCCGAAGACCTCAGCAATGAGATCAAGAGCGCCACCGGGGAGGAAACCATCGTCAGCGACCTGACCTACGATCTGCGCTCCGGGAGCGCCGATTTCGTCGACCGCATGGTCGCCTCCACCTTCGCCGGGATGGCCCTGGACGCTATCGCCAAAGGCGAGCGGGGCCTCATGACGGCCATCTCCAACGGCTGTTACCGCATGGTCGGGATTCCCGATCCCAAACTCGGACCCCGCCACGTGGAAGTGGCCACCATGTACAACACCGAGCGTTACCGCCCCATCTACGATCGAAAAGTCGGCCTGCCGATTTTCCTGACGCGGGCATAAGTTGGCGAATGTGGGGCAGCCAATCCTGGCTGCCGCCGGCTTTCAGCCGGCGTTTGCCGGAAGACTCACGCATCGCCCGCAAAAGCCGCCTGAATAGGCGGCTGCAGGCAAGATTGCCTGCCCCACACCTATTTTCGAGGAAGGTTTCGCATTGAACTGGAAGCATCTCTTCTCCAGCAAGCCAGGCGCGCAGCTCACCCCTGAGTTGCGCGCCCGCATTCAATCCTCGTTCGACGAAGCCGCGCGCGACGAGGAGAACTTCCCCTCCACCATCGATCCGCGAATCTATCACGTCAAGTTGATCCGCGATCATCTCGGCGATCTCGCCGGCCGCCGCGTCCTGGACGTGGGCTGCGGCAAGGGCCGCTTCGCACGCGTCTTTCACGATCAGGAACCGCGCGCCGAACTCTGGGGCCTCGATATCTCCGAGGAGATGCTGCGCTATGTCCCCGCCGGAATTCACACCCGCGCCGGCGCCATGACGGAGTTGCCCTTCGAGGATGCCTTCTTCGACGGCGCCTACGCCACCGAGAGCCTGGAACATGCCGTGGAGATCGAAAAGGCGGTGAGCGAAATCTGCCGCGTCGTAAAACCCGGCGGCCGCATCGCCATCATCGATAAAAACGCCGAACACTGGGGCCGCCTGCACACTCCGGAATGGGAGAAATGGTTCACCCGCAAACAGCTCGAACGCCTGCTGCGGCGCGATTGCCGCGAAGTTTCCAGCCGCTTCGTGTCCTACTGGGAAGACGTCGAGCCGGACGGCTTGTTTCTGGCCTGGCTGGCGGTGAAGTGACAGGACGCATCCCCTACCGGGCGTCTAGTACGCGTAGTCCCATCGCCTATTTTCTCCACGCACCGGTCCTGTTTTGCGCCCAAATCTCCGTAAATTCATAGAGTGCTGTCGGCTTTCTACACGATTTAATTCAATAATTTAGCTTCTCTTCCCCATCCAAATATTTTTCTTGACTAGACCGGGGTGACCGCACTAGACTCGGTCCAATACTCCCTAAGCACGGGGAGCATCGGGCAACTGTCTCGATCTACGTAACTCTGAGGAGAATTGGGAAAATGAAGTTTCGCGGTATCGGTAGTTCCATCTCTATCTCCAGGCTTTTGCTTCTTAGCCTGGCAATTCTTTTAGGCTTCGGGACCACCGCAGCCTGGTCCCAAGCAACTTCGTCCGCCACCCTCGCAGGCCTGGTCACGGATGAGCAAAACGCCGCCGTCGCGGGAGCCGAAGTCCGCATCGTGGACTCGGCCACCGGCAGCAGCCAGACTACGCTGACCAACGATACCGGCCGCTACGTGGTGGTGAACGTATCGCCCGGAACCTACGCGATCTATGTCAGCAAGCAGGGCTTCACGGTACATAAGATCGGCGCGCAGAAGGTCGACGTGGGCACCACGATGACGGTCAACGCGATGCTCAAGATCGGCTCCACCACCACTACCGTTGAGGTGGCGGCATCGGTGGGCGCGGATTTGCAGACCACCAATGCCACGGTAGGCAACACGCTGACCAGCGCCGCCTTGATGCTGCTGCCCAACATGGGCCGCGACGTGTCTACGCTCGCGGTGCTGCAGCCCGGCACTACGCCCAGCGGTATGACGGCCGGGTCGTTCTCGGACCAGAACGTGTTCACGCTCGATGGCGGCAACAACTCCGACGACATGGCCGGCAACAATACCAGCTATGTGACTAACTTCACCGGCACCGGCGGCACGCAGACCAACGGCAGCCCCTCCGGCGTTGTGCCGACCCCCGTCGAGAGTATCGAAGAGTTCAAGGTGGGCAGCTTCAATCAGACCGCCGACTTCTCCGGTTCCATCGGCTCCCAGGTTCAGATGGTGACCAAGCGCGGCACCAACAACTATCACGGCGCTGCGTACGGGTTCTACTTCGCCACCAATATCGGCGCCGCCAACAGTTGGAGCAACAATCACACCCCGTCCGGAGGTCTGGCCTACACCCCGCTGGTTTCCAATCACCGCAGCCGCTTCGGCGGCGCGCTGGGCGGCGTGCTGTCCCCCAAGGTTCTGGGCGGCAAGACGTACTTCTTCGTCAATTACGAAGGCAGCAAATTCCCCAACGTTGGATCCTACGAGCGCAACTCGCCCTCCCTGCTGTTGCGGGCTGGCGTCATCCAGATAGCCGACGCCGGCGGCAAATTCCAGGCGTACAACCTCAACCCCAATCCGGTCACGGTGGGTGGCGTTACCTATCAACCGGCGCAGTGCGGAACCAGCCTGTGCGATCCCCGCGGGATCGGCCTCAGCCAGGTGGTTTCGAACATCTGGCAGTTTATGCCCTTGCCGACCGATTTTACGGGCGCCGCGGGTGACGGAGTCAATGTGGGCGGCTACATTTCCACGGTTCGCGCGCCACTCACTTCGAACTCCTACGTGGCCCGCATCGATCACGATTTCAACGAGAAGAACCGCTTCTTCGCCACCTACCGCTACACCACGGTCACCAATCTGACTACCAACCAGGTGGACATCGGCGGCCTTAAGGGTGGCACTCTGGGACAGCCGCTGGCGACAGCGCCGCGCGTACAAAAACCCTCGTTCTGGGTGCTGGGTCTGACGAGCGCCATCACGCCCACCATCACCAACGATCTCCGCTGGAACTACTCGCGCAACTTCTGGCAGTGGTTCAGCCTCGGCGATCCGCCGCAGTTGGCGGGCCTCGGCGGCGCGGTGGAGATTGCCGGTGAGAGTACCAACGCGCTCATCCCCTACAACGTGAACACGCAGAACACGCGCACCCGTTATTGGGACGGCCAGGACAACCTGCTGAAAGACGACTTGACCATCATCAAGGGCAACCATCTGATCCAGGTGGGCGGTTCCTATCAGCGCAACTACGACCAGCATTCGCGCACCGATAACGGCCAGGGCATCAACAACCAGATCGTCTACCAGGTCACGTCTTCCAACATCAACTTCGGCAACTTCAGCTATCCGACGGGCATGCCCGCCAACCAGGCGAGCACCTTCAACACCTATTACTCCTATGTAACGGGCATGGTGAGCCAGTCGCAGTTGGTCTACACGCGCTCCGGCAGCAACCTGGCGCTCGGACCGATTGGGGCCAGCGCCCTGGCGCAGAGCGTGATTCCCTACTACAACAGCTACTTTACCGACACATGGCACGTGAAACCATCGGTCACCATCTCCTACGGCATGAGTTACCAGTTGGAAATGCCGCCGCACGAAGCCAATTCCAAGCAGGTAACCATGACTTATGCCGACGGTTCCCAGGTGGACGCGGCGAGTTACATGGCGCAGCGGCAAAAGGCGGCGTTGGCCGGCACGGTTTACAACCCGACGCTCGCCTTCGCTACCGTGAACAACGTCGGTACGGGCCTGAAGTACCCCTACAATCCGTTCTATGCGGGTTTCAGCCCGCGCGTTTCGGTGGCCTGGAATCCCAAGTACACCGACGGCATCCTGGGCACACTGCTGGGCAGCAACTCGACGGTATTGCGCGTCGGTTACGGCCGCCTCTTCGGCCGTCTGAACGGCGTAAATCAGTTGCTGGTGCCACTGCTGCCTCCGGGCCTGTTGCAGGCCGTATCCTGCACCGGCGTCAGCCGGACGGGACAGTGCCTGGGCAACAACGGTGTCGACCCGAGCACGGCCTTCCGCGTCGGACCGGACGGCTTGTCCGCTCCGCTGCCATTCGTTTCCCCAACGCTGTCTCAACCGTATCAGCCGGGCGTGGGCGGTAACGCCGGCGCATCCGACGTGACGGCGCTCGACCCCAAGTACCGGCCGGAACGGACCGAGAACCTGACGGTGAGCCTGCAACGCCAGATCAACAAGACGGTGAGCATGGAAGTGGGCTACATCGGCCGCATCATCCGCAACGAGCTGCTGCCCATCAACCTGGATTCGGTTCCGTACATGACCACGCTGGGCGGCCAGACCTTCGCCAATGCTTTTGCCCAGACTTACTTCGCGGTGAACTCGGGTGGGACACCGGCCGCGCAGCCGTTCTTTGAATCCGCGCTCGGCGGCACCAGCGGCGCCTATTGCGCCGGCTTCGCGAGTTGTACCGCCGCGGTGGCATCCAAGAACGCCACTGCGATCAAGAATACGGCGGTGTCCGATCTGTGGACCGCGCTGTACAAGGCTCCAGGTTGGACACTCGGCCGCAGCCTGGTGGCCCAGCCCCTCGCCACCGGTCAGCCCAGCCAAGGGTATACCTATCTGTTGAACACCGCCCTTGGTTTCGGCAACTACAATGCGCTGTTCGTCACCCACCGCATCCGCGATTTCCACGGCGTCTCGGCCACCAGCAATTTCACCTGGGGCCGCGCCCTCGGCACCGGCAACACTTCACAGGCCACCAGTTCCAACACCGCGCTGGACAATTACAACCTCGAGAACAACTACGGCCTGCAGAGCTACGAC
>JADGNS010000219.1 GCA_017883355.1 Candidatus Solibacter sp. | reverse complement strand
GAAGATTTTAGGACCTTTGTGGATCCGTTGCATGGCGGGCAGCAGCGCCTTGGAAAAGAACTCGTTGATGCGCGCAGGCTGCGTACCCTGTTCCAGAAAATACTGTTCGAAGACGTAGAAGCGAGTGCGGGGGGCCTCCTCGGCACTGGCGGCGAGTCCCGCGGGCATCAACGCCGGCAGGCCTCCCAGGAAATGGCGGCGATCAAGTAGCATGCGCACATTATAAGTGGTTGCACGGCCTCCGAGCTGACAGCGTACCGGATGACTTCCAATTCGGCGGACCATCCACCGCGGCGAGGAGTTGATCGACCCGTGACATAGTCGCCAGTTCCAATTCGGTATCACGGCACTGGTCGGCACTGAAGTACCGGGAGCGCCCTGAGGATCACGATCATGCGGCGCTGTTCCGGGCCATTTCCTCGCGGATAATGCGCCGGAGAGTCTCTTCCCACTTCAGGGTTTTCCCCTCGACGTATTCGCGTAGCGCCGAATTGATAAGCGTTTGGTAGCCGACCTTGCCGCCAGACCGATCGGCGATCGTGCCGAAATAGTCGACCAGGTCCTCATCCAGCCGGATGGTGATCCTCACCTTTCCGGACTCTAGCGGCGGCTCGGCCACCACGCGGCCTCGCCTGCCCTTACTGAAGTCGTAACTGTCCTTCATTATTGCGCCTCGTACTTTTCGCGTTCGAGCCTGCCGGCCGTCCGCGCTGAGATGATTCGGAGGTTCTCTCCGCGATAGCAGTAAACAACGACCAGGACGCGTCCCTTAATTCCCACGCCTAGAGTGACAAACCGCCGCTCATTCGGATCGCTTTCATCGTCCTTGATAGTGATCGCGTAGTCGTCGCTGAATACCCCGAGCGCTTCTGAGAATTGAACTCCATGCTTTCGAACGTTTGCCGCCGCCTTGATCGGGTCCCATTCGAAAGACACGGGTTTATTGTACATATCAGTGTACGCACAGTCAAACTTGAAATTCACCAGATTGCCGATTAGGTTATCGCGTCTTGAGCATCTCGCGGGCGCAGTTGAAGCCGGGGGCGCCCATCACACCGCCGCCCGGGTGGGCGCCGGAGCCGCATAAATACAGGCTCGCAATTGGCGTGCGATAGCGCGCCCAGCCGGCCACGGGACGCATGAGGAACATCTGGTCGAGGCTCATCTCGCCGTGGAAAATGTTGCCTCCGGTGATGCCGAAGCGACGTTCCAGATCGAGCGGGCTCAGCACTTGCCGGTGTTCGACGATCTGCCGGATGTTGGGCGCGTACTCTTCGATCAGCGAAATCACGCGGTCGCCGAAGGGCTCGCGCAGTTCGTCCCACGTGCCCTCGCGCAGCGTATACGGCGCGTATTGCAGGAAGATGCCCATGATGTGCTTGCCGGGCGGCGCGAGCGACGCGTCGTACATAGTGGGAATGGTCAACTCCAAGAGCGGGCGCTCGCTCGGGCGCCCGTACTTGGCATCGTCCCAGGCGCGCTCCACGTAGTCGATGCTCGGGCAGATGTGCATCGTGGCCTTATGGTGCGGGCCCGGCCCAGAGGGCGCCCCGCCGGGATACGCGGTGAACTCGGGCAGGCCGTTGAGCGCCAGATTGATTTTGCAACTGGTGCCCTCGATTCGGAAATTGCGGATGGCGCGGACGAACTCCGCGTCGAGATGGTTGGGGTCCAGCAGGCGCAGGAAGGTGAGCTTGGGATCGAGATTCGACGCCACCGTGTCGGAGGCGATCTCCTCGCCCGTTTCCAGCACCACGCCACGCGCGCGGCCGTTGCGCACGAGCACTTGGGCCACCGTCGCATTCACGCGGATCTCCACGCCCCTGGCGCGCGCCGATGCCGCGATGGCCTCCGACACCGCGCCCATGCCGCCGCGCACGAATCCCCAGAGCCCGCGATGTCCCCCCACGCCGCCCATGCAGTGATGCAGCAGGATGTAGGCCGTACCCGGCGAGCGCGGACCGCCATTGGCGCCAATCACTCCGTCGGTGGCGAGGGTGACCTTGACTTCCTCGGATTGGAACCACTCGTCGAGGAACTCCGCCGCGCTCTGCGTGAAGATCTTGACCAGCGCCACGAGGTCGCGCGGTCCCAGTCCGCGCATTTTCCCAGCCAGTTTAAGGTAGTCGATGAGATCGATGGCGCGCGGAGGGAACGGCGGCGGCGTGCGCAAGAGCAGGCCTTCGACCACCTGCGAGAGGCGCTCCAGTTGATCTTCGTACGCCGGGTAGACTTCGGCGTCGTGGCGCGAAAATTTGGCGATTTCCACCAGCGTCTTGGCGCGGTCCTGCCACATGAAGAAATGGCGCCCGTCGGGAAACGCCGAGAAGAAGGCGGGATCCTTGGCATCCACCTGGTAGCCGAAGCGCGCGAGTTCCAGGTCCTGGACGATGCGCTCCTGCATGAGGCTGGTGAGGTACGCGGCGGTGGAGACCCGATAGCCCGGCCAGATCTCTTCGGTGACCGCGCACCCGCCCACGAGTTCGCGCCGCTCCAGCACCAGCACTTTGCGCCCGGCGCGCGCCAGGTAGGCGGCGGCCACCAGTCCGTTGTGGCCGCCGCCGATGATGATGCAATCGTACTTAATCACCGAGCTTCCACATGCCTTCGTGCCCTGTTTGGCCTCAGCAGCCCCTTCAGGCGGTGGCCGGATGTTGCATGGCGGTCATCTGAATGATGTTGAATACCGCGCCTTGCGGGTCGGCGATCGCCGAGAAGCGTCCCACATTCGGGATATCCATGGGAGGCACGCACACCTGGCCCCCAAGCTGCCCGGCGCGGGCGGCGCGTTCGTCGCAATCGGCCACCGTCATATAGATCATCCAGTGCGGCGGGACGCCCTGCCACTGTTCGCCCCGCATGGGCAGGAGACCGCCGATGCTCGCCCCACCATTCACCCACTCCGTGTATTGCGCTTCCGCGATACCGGTTTCGGGTTTCGTCTTCCAGCCGAACAGGCGGGTATAGAATGCCGCCGCACTCGCCGGATCGGTGGTCGCCAGCTCCGGCCACACCACCATGCCCAGCGGCCCGCCATGCGTGGCGCCGATGTGCCGCTTGGCCTGCCACAACGAAAACATCGCGCCCTGCGGGTCCTGGCCGATCGCCATTCGGCCCGCGTCGTGGGCGTCAAACGGCCCCGCAACGAGCTTCCCGCCGCACGGCGCGATCTGTGCGGCACTCTCGTCGGCGGACGCCACCGAAAAATAGACGCCCCAGTGGACCGGCACGCCAGGGCGAGGAGTGTACACGGCTGCCGCATCGTTGCCGCCGGATTGAAACAGCGTGTAAACGCCTTCCGGCATCGGGATATCGGCTGCGGTCCAGCCAAACATCTCCCCATAAAACTGTTTCGCGGCCGCCGCATCGGTGGTCGCAAGTTCCGCCCAGCAGAATGAACCGGGCGCGTAGCTTTCGATCTTCGCCATCCTCAAATTCCCCCCGGCTGCGATTATATACCGAGCGGACCCCGCCCCGTAGCGTAGCCTTTAAGGCCGCACCGTCGGCGTTCTTGCCAACGTTCTTCTACCCTAAATCACCATCACCCGATGGTCGGAACACTCCAGCTCGATGCCTTCGTAGATGGGGCCGATGAGATCCAGGCCGTGTTTGGCCAGGAAGGGAAGTATGGAGTAGAGGCGCTCCTGTAGGTGGCGCTCGGGGTAGATCAGGCCGCAAAGGGAGGCGGCATCGCGGGCGGCATGCTCATCGCGGCGCATGGCTTCGCGGCCGGTCTTGCGCTCGATTTTGGCGAGCTGGTAGTTGATCTTTCGCGCGCTGCGGTCGAGCGCCTGGGCCAGGGTGGGATCGAATGCCGTCAGCTCGCTGCGCATGCGCGCCACGGCGTTCTCCACGGTCGCGGCGGATTCGCGCATTCGGCCGGCCAGTGCGGGAGGCACCAGGCCACTGGCAATGCGTTCCTTGAGAGCGGTTTCGCCGTGGAAAAAATCGCCCAGCGAAAGATGGTTGCGCTCCATCAACTTGGCGCTCCGGCTGTCCAGAAGAGTAAAGCCAACACGCGGCATGGCAACCGGCATACGCCCCAGCAGCACCCGATAGAGGGCCTCGGATTGCGCCAGATACGCGATCTCGGCCGGACCGCCGACGTAGCTGACGGTGGGCAGCATCGAATCCTGAATCACCGGGCGCAGGATGGCGTTGGGCGAAAGCGAGGCGGCGCGGTCCATCAACTCCTGCCTCGTGAAGCGGCGGCTGTTGTGGACGTACTCGTCGCCGGTGCGGCGCAGCGCAAGGCGCTTACCGTTTTCCAGCAGGAAGACGAAGGAAGTGTGCTCTTCCACGTGGACCTGGGCATGATACCCTGCCTCGGCCAGCTCGCGGTTGCGCGCCAGGACGCCGGCGGTAAGATCTGGTGCGGCCGCCACGGCGGAGCGCAGCGCCGGCGCGGCCAGATCGCGGAAGGCCGGCAGCATCGGGTCCACGTACAGGATGTCGAATTGCGCCAGCAGGCGGCGCAGCAGTTCGCTGAACGCCTTGCCCATGGTGTTGCCGGCGCGATAGGTTTCTTCCACCACATCGGCGACTTCTTCGCCGAAGGGCAGGCCGTGGAGCGCGGCGCGCAGTTCGCGCACGGGCGGGGCTACCAGGGCCACGTCGCCGACCGGTTGCTCCACCGGGGCACGGCGCATTTCCATTTTCTGCGGCTGATAGTCCGCACCGAAGACCCAGGAGTGGTTGACCTCGGCGAAATCGTGATCCTCGGTGGCCAGCCAGAACACCGGAACCGCGGGCAATCCGTTGGCGGAAAGCCAGGATGCCAGTTTCACCGCGTGCAGCACCTTGTAGATGGTGTAGCAGGGGCCGGAAAACAGACCCACTTGTTGGCCGGTCACCACGGCGACCGTGCCGGGTTGCGCCAGGCGTTGGAGCGCGGGACTCTCGGGATTTTGCACTCGTAACGCGGCGATCAACGCCGCACGGCGCTCCGCCGAAAACTCGATCTGCCGGGCGGCGGCCTGAAAGGCCTCCAGATCGCGCAGCGGATGCTGGTAAAAAGCGGCGGTCTTATCGGGATGATACAGTACGTCCGCGAACAAGCGCGTAGTGTTGGGCAGATCGCTCTGTCGGACGCAGGTACAGTGCATGCGTGGATCAGCTTAACAGATGAACAGGCGCCTCCGAAAGATTCTCCGTATCTCGGCCCATCTCAGCCGGCCGGAAGAATCTTGGAGATGTCGTTATAAATCGCGAACGCGACAATCACCATGATGCAGACAAAACCGACCTTAAACACCGCTTCCTTGACGTTGAGGCTGAGATCGCGCTGCATCATCATTTCCACCAGCAGCATCAGGATCACGCCGCCATCCAGAATCGGGATCGGCAGCAGGTTGAAGATGGCGAGGTTCAAGCTGACCATGCACATCAACTGGAAGTACTCCGCCGGGCCTTCCCGCGCCGCCGCGCCCGCCATGGTGCCGATGCCGATGGGCCCCGACAGATTCTTGGGAGACATGCGGCGCTCCAGCATCCCTTTGAGGAACTGCACGATCAATAGCGCGCCTTTGCTGTTGGTCTGGAGGGATTCGCGGAGCGCGGCGGGCAACGAGAGCTTGGTGGTGATGATGCGCAGCTTCTGCTGCGGAATCACGCCGATCATCCAGCGCGAGGGACTATCCACGTTGGAGAACACCGGCATTACGGTGACTACGTGCGACTGTTTGTCCCGCTCGTATTCGATCTCGATAGGCTTGCCGCCGCTGTTCTTGGTAATCTCCTGGAACTTGATCTGCGAGTGAATCGGCTGGCCGTTGACCGTCACTAGCAGATCGAACTTCTTGAGCCCCGCCTTCTCGGCCGGCATGCCGGGTTCTAC
Source organism: Candidatus Solibacter sp. (assembly GCA_017883355.1). Classification (GTDB taxonomy): domain Bacteria; phylum Acidobacteriota; class Terriglobia; order Bryobacterales; family Bryobacteraceae; genus Solibacter. Next base: position 1,422 of record JADGNS010000219.1, on the reverse strand, counting down.
GGCGCCCAACTGGATCTGCCCGCGCTCATCCCAGCCGGCGAAGCCCATGCCGGAACGCTCGCCCAGAATCGGCGTGACGGCAGTGTCGAAGTACCTGCCGTTACGCTCGATGGTGAGGTACATCGGGCGGAAAGCGCTGGCAATTTCCTTGAGGCCGACATCTTCCCACGTCGGGTTCTTCTTGCTGTCCAGCCGCACGATGCGGTCGTTGTCCTGAATCCCGGCCTTAGCCGCCGGCGAATCCACCATCACGTGGCCGATCACGGCCTGCATGTCCTCGTCGGCCACTTTCTGGAACTTGAACATGTAGAGGCCGGTCAATAGAGCCACGGCCAGCACCACATTCATCAAGGGCCCGGCGAAAGCGATGATCAGACGTTGCCAGCGGGGCTTGGCCAGGAAACCGCGCGGGTCGTCGACGTTTTCGTCCGAAGGCTGTTCGCCGGCCATCTTGACGTAGCCGCCCAGCATGATGAGCGAGAACCGATAATCCGTGTCGCCGCGGCGGAATCCGAACAGGCGGGGACCAAACCCGAAGCTGAAGGCTTCCACCTTCACATCGAAATAACGGGCGGCCCAAAAGTGTCCCAGCTCGTGGATCATGATCATGACCCCGATCAGAACGAGCAGCCACAGAACGTTTTCACCAAAGAGGAGCATATAGCCTCAAGCTGTCACAGTGCCGGCCGCGCGGGCCGTTGCCAGTTCGCGCGCCATGGCCCGCGATTCCCTGTCAATCTCCAGGATATCGCCAACCGTGCGCGGCGTCCGCGAGGGCATCCGCGACAGCGTCTCTTGCACAATTTCGTAAATGGACAGGTAGCCGACCCTGCCCTGCAAAAAAGCTTCTACTGCTACCTCATCGGCCGCATTTAGCGTACAGGTAGCGCTGCCGCCGGCTTCCTGGCACTGGTAGGCCAGTTTCAGCAGGGGAAACCGGGCGAAATCGGGCGGCAGGAATTCCCACTTCCGCGCCTCCGCCCAATCGATCTTCGGTACCGGCGCCTCCGCCCGGTCCGGATAGGTCAGCGCGTACTGGATCGGCATGCGCATGTCGGTAGCCGAAATCTGAGCAAGCACGCTGCCATCCGTGTACTCGATCATGGCGTGCACGCTGGATTGTGGGTGAACCACCACATCTACCTGCGACGGCGCAAAATCGAACAACCAGCAGGCCTCGATCACCTCGAAGCCTTTGTTCATCAAAGTCGCGCAATCGATGGTGATGCGGTTGCCCATCTTCCAGGTTGGATGATTGAGGGCCTGCGCCGGCGTCACAAAGGCCAGGTCCCGTGCCGGCGTATTGCGGAACGGGCCGCCCGAGGCGGTCAGGATCAGTTTGGAAACCTGCGCCCGGTTGCCCGCCCGCAGGCACTGGTGTGCCCCGTTGTGTTCGCTATCCACCGGCAAAAGTTCCGCTCC
>JADGNS010000218.1 GCA_017883355.1 Candidatus Solibacter sp. | reverse complement strand
ACCTGCCAGCCGCTCAGGTAGATCGCCTTCAGGCCGGCCTGCACCTGCTGCACGGCCTGATTGCCGGTCAGCGCACCCAGCGCCGGCACGTACGGCTCGGTGTGCAGCAGATGCCACAGCCGCTCCGCGCCCAGGCGCGCCAGCGTGTGCTCGATGCGGACGCTTCCGCGCAGGCGTTCCACGTCCTCCGCACGGTAGGGCCGCACGATGCCCCTCCAGCGCGGATCGGTCTCCCACGTGCGTAAAAGCTCCTCGGCGTAGTTCAGCATCCTGTTTTTCTCCTGATTTCCGGTACCGGCCGGCAATGCGCGCCGCCAGCGACCCTGCTCATTCGTAGTAGATGACGGATTGCCGCCCCTGGCAAACGCGCTGGGACGAATTGGACCGGTGGTCCGCTTCGGACCGCCCGGCATGCGTATTTTCCCGGTCCGCGCTAGCATGACTTCGAGAAGGAACCATTTCATGTTTGCCACACAAGAGAAGCCGGTACTGATCAACGCACCCCTCACGGATGCTCACCTGTCCATCCTCAGCGAAGAAGCCCGACGCTTCCTGTCCAAACTGGCGCGGGCATTCGAACCCCGCCGCCGCCAACTGCTCGCCGCGAGACGGGTACGCCAGGAGGAAATCGACGCCGGGGCCATGCCGGAGTTTCTCTCGTCCACGGCGGATATCCGCAACAGCGACTGGCAGGTGGCGCCCATCCCGGCGGACCTTCTCGACCGCCGGGTCGAAATCACCGGCCCCGTCGACCGCAAAATGATCATCAACGCGCTCAATTCCGGCGCCAGCGTCTTCATGGCCGATTTCGAAGATTCCAACTCGCCCACCTGGAGCAACGTGATGGAAGGCCAGATCAATCTGCGCGATGCCGTGCGCGGCGCCATCACGTATACCAGCCCTGAAGGAAAATACTACGAAGTCTGCGAAGCACCGGCGGTCCTGATGGTCCGTCCGCGCGGCTGGCACCTGGTGGAGAAGCACTTTCTGGTCGATGGCGAACCCATCTCGGCCTCGCTGTTCGATTTCGGCCTGTTCTTCTTCCACAACGCCAAGGCCTCGATCTCTAACGGCACAGGCCCGTATTTCTATCTGCCCAAACTGGAAAATCACCTGGAAGCCCGCCTGTGGAATGACGTCTTCCTCATGGCGCAGCGCGAACTCGGCATCTCGCGCGGCACCATCCGGGCGACCGTGCTCATCGAGACCATTTTCGCCGCCTTCGAAATGGACGAAATCCTCTGGGAGCTTCGCGAGCACTCGGCGGGGCTGAACTGCGGGCGTTGGGACTACATTTTCAGCTTCATCAAGAAGTTCCGCAACCTGCCCGGCTTCGTGCTGCCGGACCGCGCCCAGGTCACCATGGACCGCCATTTTCTGCGCTCGTATGTGGACCTGCTGATCCATACGTGCCACCGCCGCGGCATCCATGCCATGGGCGGCATGGCGGCCCAGATTCCCATCAAGAACGATCCCGAGGCCAATCGGGCCGCCCTGGAGAAAGTGCGCCAGGACAAACTCCGCGAAGTTTGGGCCGGCCACGATGGCACCTGGGTGGCCCACCCCGCGCTGGTATCGATTGCCCGCGGTGTCTTCGACACCTATATGCCGTTCCCCAACCAGATCGACAGGAAGCCGGCGGCCGAGGGCAACACCGTCAACGCCGCCGACCTGTTAACGGTTCCCCAGGGCGAGATCACCCGCGAGGGTCTGGACCGCAATATCGATGTGGGCCTGCAATACCTGGCCACCTGGCTGGGCGGAAACGGCTGCGTGCCCATCTATAACCTGATGGAAGATGCCGCGACCGCCGAGATCTCCCGGGCCCAGGTCTGGCAGTGGATCCAGTACGCGGCCCGCCTCTCCGACGGACAATGCGTGACGCCGGCCGCCGTGCGGGAGATCCTGGAACACCACCGCGAGCGGCTCAGCAGTCAATTCCCGCTGCGCGAACTTTCGCTCGCCTGCCGCTTGTACGAGCAAATGATGACCAGTCCGGAGTTCCCCGAATTCCTGACCTTGAGCGCCTACGAGATGCTGGAATAGGGAAGGATGCGCCCGCAAGCGGGCGTTGGCAAGCTAAAGCATGCCCCACCATTGCAGGCATTGCAGTGGTGGGGCATGCTTTAGCTTGCCTCTTACGGTCCACCGCCGCATACTTCTAACATGGGCCCCGATACCGGGCTGCAGCCGATCATCTCGCAGCTTCGCGGCCATCTGACCTCTCGCCGGATGGAGTGCGGCATGCGCGCGCTCGCGCTCCACACGTCCGCGCTGGAGTCGCTGGACCCGGCGGAGCCGAATGCCGGGGTACTCCTCGGTTTGACCGCCCAGTGGGTCGACGCCGGATTCGCCGGTCCGGAGCTGGTCCGGGAGTTGCTCCTCCGCTTCCCCGCCGCGCGCCGCGCCGCTCTTCCCCTCCTCGATTACCTGCACGTGCGCCTGGCCGAAGGCATGGTGGCCATGGCCGCCGAGGACTTTGCGCTGGCGACGCAGCACTTCCGCTTCGTCCAATCGCTGGAAGGCGAGACCAACGATGGCGAACTCCTCGCCATCTCCAATTTCTGGACCGCCCGCTGCCTGCGCCGCTCCGGCCGCTACGATGACGCCCTCGGCTTCGCCATCAAGGGCAAACGGGTGGCGCTCGATTCCGGCTACGCACCCATGGCCGCCATCGTGCAAGTGCTGGAGAGCTGGCTGGCATTCCAAAAGGGCAAGCTCAACGAAGCCCAGCGGCTCTTGCAGGAGGCGGAGAGCGCGCTCCGCGATACCGACGATTTCGTCACGCGCGGCAACATTCAGTCCGCCTACGGGCGCATCGCCCGGCGTCAGGCGCGCTACGAACCAGCGCTGGAATATTTCAACTGCGCTCTCGCCGAATACCAGGGCCGCGATCCCCATCACCTCCACCTGGCACGCTCCCTGGTCAACATCGCCATCGTGGAACGCCTCCTCGCGCTACGCGAGCAAAAGGAAATCGATCGAGTGGCGGCCCGCCGCCGCGCCGATTCGAGCGAAAAAACCATGGAGGTCTCGCGCGCCTCGCGAGCGGATATCGAGCGCCTGCGCGTCGCCGCGCGGGCCCACCTCGGCGACGCCCTCGAAATCTACACCACTCACGGGCAGCACCGCGGCATCGGCACCGTGTACATCAATTCGGGATTGCTCCATCTGGATGGCGGCGATCTCGAAAGCGCCGTCGCCGATGCCGCCACGGCATTCAGTCAGGGAGAGGAGCGGCGCGATTCGATCCTCCTGGCGCGGGCGCGCATGCTCCAGTGCGCCATCGAGAACACCCGGTTGGAAGAGCAGATCGGAGAAGACCCGGCGCACCACGCCCGGCTCGCCAGCGAGTTCGCCCGCGATGCCGTGGAGTACGCCCGGCAAACCCAGAACCCGCGATTGCTGGCCCGGGCCCACGTCTGGCAGGGCCTCACGCTGGCGGCTGAGCCGGCCGCCGATCTCGAAGCCGCCCGCCGCTGCTGCCAGCAGGCGATGGCCCTGTTGCAGCCCGGGGACACGGAATCGCCGTCCGGCTGGGACGATCTGGAGACCCTGAAAACCCGTGTCTTGCATTCGCGGCCCATCGACCCGCTGCTGCGCGCCTGGAGTAACGGAGCCGTGGAAAACAAAACCTTCCAGCAGATGACCGAGGAATTTGCCCGCATCGTCATCCCCAAAGTGTGGGAGCGGGAAGACCGCAAAGTGGCGCGCGTCGCCAAGAAGCTCTCCATCTCGCCCAAGAAGGTGCGTAGAATTCTGCAAGCCGCCGGAGTCAATGAGCGAAGCCATGTCTGAAAAAGCAGCGTCTGAGAAAGTAGCCGTATTCGACACCACATTGAGAGACGGAGAACAGGCCGCCGGAACCCGCCTGGGAAGCCGCGAGAAACTCATCATCGCCCGGCAACTGGCGCTGTTGAACGTGGATGTGATCGAGGCGGGCTATCCCAATTCCTCGCCCGAGGATTTCGAGGCGGTGCAGTTGATTGGCCGCGAGATCCAGGGACCGGCGATCTGCGCCCTCTCCCGCGCCGTGCCTGCCGACATCGAGGCCTGCGGTAAAGCGCTGGCGCAATGTAAGCGCCCCCGCATCCACACCGGGATCGGCGCCTCCGACGTCCACATTGGCGGCAAGTTCCGGGATGACCGGTACGGCAAAACCCTGGCTGAAAAGAAGCGCAAGATCCTCGAAATGGCCGTCGATGCCGTTCGGTTGGCGCGCCAGCTCGCCGATGACGTCGAGTTCTATGCCGAAGACGCCGGGCGCGCCGACCGAGCCTACCTGTTCGAAATGATCGCGTCCGTCATCGCTGCCGGGGCCACCGTGGTCAATATCCCCGACACCACCGGCTATACCGTGCCGGAACAATACGGCGCCCTGATCCGCAGCCTCAAGGAAAACGTGCCGGGCATCGAGCGCACCGTCATCAGCGTGCACTGCCACGACGATCTGGGCATGGCAGTGGCCAATACCCTCTACGGTGTGCTCAACGGCGCGCGCCAGGTGGAGGGCACCATCAACGGACTCGGCGAGCGTGCCGGCAACGCCGCGCTGGAAGAGATTGTGATGGCACTGCGCACGCGTGCCGACTACTTCGGCGTGCATACCGGCGTCGATACCCGCGAGCTGTATCGCTCCAGCCGGCTGGTGGCCGACCTGCTCGGCGTCAAGGTTCCACCCAACAAGGCCGTCATCGGCGCCAATGCGTTCTCCCACAGCTCGGGAATCCACGTGGATGGATTCCTCAAGCAGCGCGAGACCTACGAGATCATGCGTCCGGAAGATGTCGGCATGATGGAAAGCCGCGTCGTGCTCACCGCCCGCACCGGGCGTCACGGGCTCCTCGATCGCCTCCGCAAGCTGGGATACCCCCTCTCCGAGCAGGAGCTCGATCAGGCCTACCGCCGGTTTCTGACTGTGGCCGACAAGAAGCAGGAGGTGTTCGATGAGGATCTCATGGCGATTATGCACGACGAGATCCACGCCCTTCCGGCGACCTTCGAGCTCCAGTACCTGCACATCTACAGCGGCACGTCCGCCATTCCCACCGCCACCGTGAGACTGCGCGTCAAGGACGCCACCGAGGAAGGCGCCGCCATAGGAGACGGTCCGGTGGACGCGCTCTGCCGCGCCATTGCGCAAGTCACGCACACGTCCGCCAAGCTCCAGAGGTATGAGATCCACGCCGTCACGAGCGGAACCGAGGCGATGGGAGAGGTCACCGTGCAACTCGAAGAGGCAGGCCGCAAAGTCGTGGGCCGGGGCGCTTCTACCGATGTCATCGAAGCCAGCGCCAAGGCCTATATCGATGGCTTAAACAAACTCGCCAGCCTTCACGCCGCCGTCCGGGCGCCTTCCGCCGCGGGCTAACGTCGCGCGCCGCATCCGTTAAACCGGACTCTTTTCGTGCCACCCGCAGCTTACGTTCGACTCTGAGACTTGGTCAATGTGCAATATCACAGGGCCTCCCACGGATTCAGGACGGGCACACCCGCCCTATCGAAATCGCTTCGGTCGCGAGTCACGACCGTGAGGTTATGCTGAATCGCGGTCGCTGCTATGAGCAGGTCGGGCTGAGAGAAAACGTGTCCGGTCTTCCGGCCCACCTCAACCAGGAGCCGCCACTTGAGCATGATGTCCTCCGTTACTTGGAGAACCCGATGTTCAAACATCGGTCGCACTTTGTGCGTGAGCCACTCGTTCAGTTCGGCCCGGCGATTGGGCTCGGCCAGCAGTTCGATGCCAAATCTGATTTCAGCGAGGGTGACGGAACTGACAAAGAGCTGCTCCAGCGGCCGATCAGCGACGAATGCGACAGCCCGCGGCTCCGGTCTCGGCCGCCGCAGTTCCGACAGGACGTTGGTATCGAGTAGCCACGCCATTATAGGACAGCATCTCGCACTGGCAGCCTGTCACTTCGTGGCTGGAGGTCAATCTCTTTGTACGGCGAGGCCTGCATGGCTGCGACCAGGGCGGCGCCGGAATAGGGTCGGGATGCCTCCTTTTCGGAGAGAGCATCGAGCGCTTTCGTAAGAAGCTCGTCAACATCGTGAAAACGGCCGCTCTGGATTCCGTCCAGCACGCGCCGTTCAAGCTCGGGCTTGTGGATTTCGATGTTCATAGCAGACCTCCCTTCCATCATTATGGCTCAATGCCGCAGGCGTCACGGGAGAGCGGACTCGGGGCGCCCCGGTCACCATCGATACGCCCGCACCCAGTGCGCTGGCGAGCACTTCCCCCATGGAGAACGCAGCCCGAAAGGCCGGAGTACTTCAGGTGCGCCCCAGCGGCATCCCCGGAGCTCTCGTGCAGATTCTCGCAAAATGGCACAATCCGAATTTCATGAATTGTGCTTAAGTACAATAGAATCAATTGCGTAGAGCTAATTACCGCAGCGGGTATACTAATCAGCTCGTGCCATGCAGAAAACGGGCACGAAACCTACCACAACGGCCAACTTTGAGCCGCACTTCACTATACCAGAGCTGTCTAAACTCTGGAATATCGACCCCGGCGCCGTCCGGCAGATCTTCAAGGACGAACCAAGCGTCGTCCGCTTCCGGACCGCGCCGCAACGGTACTGCATTCCCGAATCAACTGCGCCCCGCGGTCACCGCCGCCACAGCGGCCCTGGTGAGCCTTCGCTACCCGCTCTCGGAGCCACGAAAGGTCAATCCTTATGAAGGCAGACAATCGGAATGCCGCCTTGGGGAGCGGCGCTCGCGGTGTGTCTGCACTCGCTATAATCCAAAGCATCCTTGATCGAGGCGAGGATGCGATGGCAAAACAGCGATACCAGGACCCGAAGATTCTGACGCGGGCCGACGTGAGCAGACCCTTCTTCTACATACTGGCGGCCGTCCCTGTGGTCACTGCGGAAGGGCTGATACGGAAACGCCAGTCCTTTCAGCTTGGCTTCTGTGATGAAATCACGATGCGGGAAGCGAAGGCGCGCAAGCAACAGATTCTGGCGCCGATCAACGCTGGCCGATGCCTGATCCAGTCTCAGATCCCGTTCCGGGATTTGGCTCGAAAGTTTGAAGACGCCCGCATTCCGCAGTTGGGCGCGGCGACTCAGGCGAAGTATCGGGCTCACCTTCAGAACCATGTTCTGCCGGCGTTCAGCGACATGCTGCTGTGCGAGATTACCAGGCCGACTATCGAAGCATGGCTCAACAAGAAGGCGGAACCGCAGACAGTAACAGTGGAGCGCAACGGCGCTGAGGTGACTGTTGAGCGTGAGGGCCTGGGATGGTGGG
>JADGNS010000217.1 GCA_017883355.1 Candidatus Solibacter sp. | reverse complement strand
TGAAGGGCGTGTCTTCGCTCGAAGTCGAACTAGTGCGCCTGCACACGTCGGACGGACAAGCGGTAGCCATCCGGACCGACGGGTTTGAGCGGCGCGCCGAAGAGACGCGGCGGCAGGACGCGCAGAAGATCGGCGGCGGGGCGGCCCTTGGCGCGGTGATCGGCGCCATCGCGGGCGGCGGTAAGGGCGCGGCGATCGGCGCCGGCGTCGGCGGCGGCGCGGGCGCGGGTACCGTCCTGGCAACGCGCGGCGATGCGGCCAGGCTACCCTCGGAGACGCGCGTGACGTTCCGCCTGAAAGCTCCGGTGACGATCACGGAGAAACTGCGCGGCTAGAGCGCTGCTCACACCACTGCAAGTAGTGTGCCTGCAATGGTGGGGCATGCTTTAGCTTGCCAGTCGGCCGCAGGCCGGCCATTTTCCGTCGGTCAACCCGGCCTCCTCAAAAACTGCGAACTTTGCTCCCGTAGCGCCGTATTGATCTCTTAGAACTCCTTGGCGTCGCCAAGAGAGGCAGGAGGTCGAAAGCGTGATCGTTGTCAGCGAGATCCGGCAGGTGGTGCGGCGGTTGATGCGCTCGCCGATGTTCACCGTCGTGACGTTGCTCACCATCGCCATCGGTGTGGGCGCCAACAGTGCGGTCTTCAGCGTCGTGAACGGCGTCCTGTTGAAGCCGCTGCCTTATCCCGACCCCGGCGCGTTGATCAGTACCTGGCAAACCGCGCCGCGCCTCGACCTGAAGAACCTGGCGGCGTCACCCTCGGACTACTTCACCTTTCGCGAGGAAAACCGGACCTTTCAGCAGTTCGGCCTCTGGACCGGCGGCACCGTGGCCGTCACCGGGCGCGCGGCTCCCGAGCAGGTCCGCTGCCTGTTCGTCACCCAGGGAACGCTCGACGCCGTGGGGGTCCGTCCCTCGCTGGGGCGCTGGTTTACGCAGTCCGACGACGACCCTGCTTCCCCGGAGACCGTGATCCTCAGCTACGGCTACTGGCAGCGCAAGTTCGGCGCCGATCCGTCGGCTATCGGCGGCCAACTCACCATCGACGGGAAGGTCACCGGGATCGCCGGCGTCATGCCCCAATCCTTTGTGTTCCTCGATGAGAAGCCGGAACTCATCCTTCCCATGCGAATCGATCGCGCCAAGCTTCATCTGGGAAATTTCAGCTTTCAGGGCATTGCCCGGCTCAAGCCGGGAGTCTCGCTGGCACAGGCAAACGCCGATGTCACGCGCATGATCCCCATCGTCAATCGGAAATTCACGCCGCCGCCCGGGTTCAGCGTCAAACTGTTCGAAGACGCAGGCATACAGGCCGCGGTGCGGCCTTTGAAAGACGACGTCGTGGGGGAACTGGGAAAGGTTCTCTGGGTACTCATGGGGAGCATCGGTGTGGTCCTGTTGATCGCCTGCGCCAACGTCGCGAACCTTCTGCTGGTCAGGGCGGAGGGGCGCCAGCAGGAACTGGCCACCCGCATGGCTCTCGGCGCCGGCTCGCGGCGCATCGCCGCCGCGCTCCTCACGGAGAGCGTGTTCCTCGGCCTTCTCGGTGGAATTTTGGGTCTCGGGTTCGCTTACGGCGCCCTGCGTATCCTGGCGGCGGTCGCGCCCGCTTACCTCCCTCGCCTGGAAAGCATCTCGCTCGATCCGCTGGTCGTCTTATTCACGCTGGCCGTCTCGCTATTGGCCGGTCTTCTCTTCGGTCTCATTCCCGTTTTCCGATATGCGGCGCCGAACCGCAATCTGACGCTGCGTGCCGGGGGACGCGCGCTCAGCCACAGCAAAGAGCGCCACCGCGCGCGCAACACGCTGGTCATCGTGCAGACCGCCCTGGCCGTAGTTCTGCTGATCGGCGCGGGCCTGATGATCCGCACCTTTCAAGCGCTCCATCACGTCCACCCGGGATTCACGCTCTCTCAGTTGCAGACCTTCCGCATCGACATTGCCGAAGGCCAGGTGAAGGAACCCGAGCGTGTGTTCCGCATGCAGCAGGAGATTCGCCGCAAGATCGCCGAGCTCCCCGGCGTCAGCTCCGTTTCCTATGCCAACTCGGTGCCCACCGATGGCAACAACAGTACCGACGTCCTCTACCCCGAGGACCACCCCTACGCGGAGGGCAAGGTGCCCCCTCTCCGCCGTTTCAAGTTCGTGGCCCCGGGCTTCTTTCAAACCATGGGCACCCGGCTGATCGCCGGCCGCGATCTCACCTGGACCGACCTGGAACAGCGCAGGAACGTGGTCCTCATCTCCGAAAACTTCGCGCGGGAACTCTGGCACGACCCCGCCCGCGCACTCGGCAAGCGCCTCCGCGAGGGCGCCAAGGACTCGTGGCGTGAGATCGTCGGCGTGGTCGGCGATGTGCGCCATGATGGCGCCGACCAGAAGGCCCCCACCACCGTCTATTGGCCGGTGGCGATGGATGGTTTCTGGGGCAACGAGAAGTTCCTGCAGCGCCGCTCCGTGTATGTGATCCGCACGCTCCGCGCCGGCTCCCAGAGCCTGCTCGATCAGATCCGCCCGGTGGTCTGGTCCGTAGCGCCGGACGTCCCCATCGTCAAAATGCAGACCATGGAAGAGGTGTACCGCGGCTCCATGGCGCGCAGTGCGTTCACGCTGGTCATGCTCGGCATCGCCGGCGGCATGGCACTGCTGCTCGGCATCGTCGGCATCTATGGTGTGATTTCGTATTCCGTCTCGCAGCGGACGCGCGAACTCGGCATCCGCATCGCGCTCGGCGCCGGCAACGCCGAAGTGCGTGCCATGGTAGTCCGTCAGGGAGTGCTGCTGGCGGCAATCGGCATCGGCGTGGGACTTGCCGTCGCCGGCGCGGTCACCCGCATCATGTCTTCCCTGCTGTTCGAAACCAGCCCGGTAGATCCCCTCACCTACGCCCTGGCCTCCGCCGGCCTGCTCGGGGCCGCCGCCATCGCCAGCTACCTGCCGGCCCACCGCGCTTCGTCCATCAACCCGGTGGATGCCCTGCGCCTGGAATAACCCCGGTCGTCTGTGGAGCATGACGTGGCGCAGGCAAGAGTGCCCAGTGCCACATAGTTCCGCCAGTACCGGATAGTCTCCCTTAATCGTGGGGCGGACCCCCTGGTCCGCGGCCGACGCCCCCGTCGGCCTGCCTCGTTCGTGAGGATGATGCCGATTCCGTTGGCGAGAAGCGGGTCCCGGGGGTCCGCCCCACATCATCCTATCGCCAGTGTCCGCGCTGGAATCGCCACTGGTGGCGGTCTTCGCGCCAGTAGCCGGGAACCCAGACGGCGCGCACGTGGGGAGGGCGCAGCCAGCGGCCATCCACCCAGTACCAGCGTCCGCCACGCCAATCCCAGTAGCCTTCGGTCCACACGAAGCCTGGTCCGGGGGCGTAACCGATCACGGCGGATCGCGGGGGTGGAGGCGGGCCAAACCGCACCGCCGCGTACCCGTTGCCGGCCGCACATCCGGTCAGGACCAGCCCCGCGAGGGCCGCGCCCAACAGAAGTGATTTCTTCATTTCGCTACCTCCTGACGGGTCAAACGCAAGACCGCGGCAGCGAGTTGCGACTCTGAAATTTTGTTAACGTTATTCCAAATTAATGCGCAGCGGCGCGAGAGATGCGACACTAGCGGGCTGAGGAGCGTAGACGATGAAGTCTCTTTGGGTTCTGGCTTTAATGGCGGTATGTTCGCTGGCCGCGCTGGCTGCCGATGCTTCGGGCACCTGGAAGGCGTCGATGGAGACGCCGAACGGCACGATGGAGAACACCTTCACACTGAAAGTGGATGGCGATAAGCTCACCGGCACAATCACCATGGGGCAGATGGGCGAAGCCCCCATTTCCGAGGGCAAGGTGGACGGGGATAACGTCTCCTTTGCGGTAGTGCGCGAATTCAACGGCAACCAGTTCCGCATCAACTACAAGGGCAAGGTTTCGGGCGACGAGTTGAAGCTCTCCGGCGAAGTGGTTGGAATGGATCGCACCTTTGAAATGACGGCCAAGCGGGCCAAGTAAGGGCAATACGGGGGACAGACCGGACTGACAGCGAATTTCCGGCAAACTGCGCCGAAAATTCATGTCAGTCTGGTCAGTCCCCTGAGACTGCCCCATAATAGGGGCATGGCCAGAGTCACTGAACTGTCTGTCAATGGCGGGCGGCGGCGGATCGATGCCGATCCGGACCGCACGCTCCTCAGCGTCCTGCGGGACGATCTGGATCTTACCGGCACGAAATACGGCTGCGGCGAAGGACAATGCGCGGCGTGCACCGTGCTGGTGGACGGCGTGGCGACGAAATCCTGCCTCACCAAAGTGGGCGCGGTGGCGGGTAAGCGCATCGTCACCATCGAGGGCCTCGCGCCGGAAGGCAAGCTGCATCCGGTGCAGCAAGCCTTTCTGGATGCCGACGCCATGCAGTGCGGCTACTGCACTCCGGGGATGATCCTGGGCGCGGTCGCGCTGCTGGGCCGCACTCCGAATCCCACTGAGGCGGAGATCGTCACCGGCATGAACGGGCACATCTGCCGGTGCGGAACCTACCCGCGGGTGGTGCGCGCGATTCACGCGGCGGCGGGGAAAGGAGGCCGGGCATGAAGCGGCGCGATTTCTTCGCGGTCTTGGGCGGCGGCCTCGTGGTGCTATTGGATGACGAGATCTACGCGCAGGAAACCGGCGGTCCGCGCCGCGGCGGCGGCACGGCGGTCCCCGTGGAGATCGGCGCGTGGCTGCACATCGGCGAGTCTGGCGTGGTCACCGTCTACACCGGCAAGGTGGAGGTGGGCCAGAACGCGCGCACTTCGCTGACGCAGGCGGTAGTGGAGGAACTGCACGCCCCTCCCGCGTCGGTGCACATGGCGATGGGCGACACCGACCTCACGCCGTTCGACATGGGCACGGTGGGCAGCATGACGACCCCGCGCATGTGGCCGCAGATCCGGCGCGCGGCCGCTGCGGCCCGCGAAATGCTGCTCGATCTGGCCGCGCAGAAGTGGAGCGTCGACCGCGCCACCCTCGCCATCGCCGACGGCAAGGTGTCCGCGGGCGCGCGCTCGGCAAGCTTCGGCGAACTGGCGCGCGGCGAGAAGTGGACGCGCACCATTCCTTCCAGCGTCCCGCTGGCGGAGGCCGCGGCGTGGAAGGTGGCCGGAAAATCGCTGCCCAAGGTCAACGGGCACGCCATGGTCACCGGCGCTCACAAGTACTCGTACGATCTGAGTCGGCCCGGGATGCTGCACGCCAAAGTGCTCTACCCGCCGCAATTCGGCGCCACCCTGATCTCGCTCGATGCCTCGGCGGCGGAAGCCATGCCGGGGGTGAAGGTAGTGCACGAGGGCAACTTCGTGGCCGTGGCCGCTCCAGATCCCGAAACCGCGGCCAAAGCGGCAGGCGTGTTGCAGGCCCAGTGGAAACCGGTGACGGCCGAGGCCGACAGCCATACCGTGTTCCAGTATTTCAAGCAGACCGCGCAGGGCGCGGCGGCAAGCGCTAACTTAACGCCCTACACCATCGCTTACATCGCCCACGTGCCGCTGGAGCCGCGCGCCGCGCTGGCCGAGTGGGAAGGCGACAAGGTCACGGTGTGGACCGGCTCGCAGCGGCCCTTCGGCGTGCGCAGCGAACTCGCGCAGGCGTTCGGCATCCCCGAGGAAAAGGCGCGCGTCATCGTGCCGGATACCGGTTCGGGCTACGGCGGCAAGCACAATGGCGACGCCGCGCTCGAGGCGGCGCGCGTCTCTAAGGCGCTGGGCAAACCGGTGAAGCGCAACTGGACGCGCGAAGAGGAAATGACGTGGGCGTACTTCCGCCCGGGCGGGCTGATCGAGGTGGCCGGCAAGGTCTCTCCCGACGGCGTCATCACCGAGTGGGAGTTCCACAACTACAACTCGGGCGGAAGCGGGCTGCAATCGCCCTACAGCATTCCGGGGAAGAAGGAGCAGTTCCACCAGACCAAATCGCCGCTGCGCCAGGGCTCGTATCGCGGCCTCGCGGCGACGGCCAACCACTTCGTGCGCGAATCGTACATGGATGAGCTGGCGCAGTCGGTAAAGCTCGATCCGCTCGAGTTCCGCCTGATAAATGCCAAGGACGAGCGCTTGCGCAACGTGATTGTGGCGGCGGCGGACAAGTTCGGCTGGAAGGCGCGCCAGAAGACCGCGGGGCGCGGGTTCGGCATCGCGGCGGGCTTCGAGAAGGGCGGCTATGTGGCCACCTGCGCGGAGATCAGCGTGGACCCCGGAACCGGCGCGGTGAAGGTGCTGCGCGCCGTGGTGGCGTTCGAGTGCGGCGCCGTGGTGAATCCCGAACACCTGCGCAATCAGGTGGAGGGCGCCATCGCCATGGGCCTCGGCGGAGCGCTGTTCGAGGAGATTCAGTTCGGCGAAGGCAAGATCTCCACCAACCGGCTGGCCCGATACCGCGTGCCGCGGTTCGCCGACATGCCGGTGATCGAGAGCGTGCTGCTGGACCGCAAGGACCTGGTGTCGGCCGGCGCGGGCGAGACGCCCATCGTGGGAATCGCGCCGGCCATCGGCAACGCGATCTTCGATGCCAACGGGAAGCGAATTCGGAGATTGCCGCTGATGGCCTAGGCACAATGCTGTTCACTTAAGGGCAGCACAGCGACGCTTCCCAGGCCGTTTCGCGGGCACGAACTGCGACACATCGAGTCCACGCGCTGCATATGATCGACACCGAGTAACTCCGGACCGGCGAAACTGACCGCAAAATGACCCCAGCGCTTCGAGCCAGTCGACTGCTGAGCGAGCAATCGAAACACTCGCCTTGCCCGCACACGGTCTGGCGGAAATGCATCCGGCGTCATCCTCGAGGGGCCTTCCGAAAGAGCGGCTCCTTCTTCGATTCATTGTTCATCGGTTGGGTACTGTCCTGAGCCACGCCTCGCGTTCAATCGGGCCGTTCGTGCCCTGGTATCACAATCTGCGATAGGGCAGCCGCTCGTTTGGCTTAAACCAAAGCCGAATCAATGTGTTACCGTCGGATATTATCCCATCAGAAGGAGAATCCGTTTGAAGAAACAGCGGGCAACTGTCAAAGAGCTCGAAGAAAAATTTGAGGAGACAGCCTTCAGACTCACGCAAGAACGCAGCGATTTTCTCTTGCCGCAGGTCGTCGACTTCGTCAAAAAGGAGAAGTGGATAAATCTCCGCCCCGAATATCAGCGGAGGTCGGTCTGGGACATCCAAAAACGGAGCCTTTTCATCGAGTCCCTGCTGTTAAACATACCGATCCCGCCTATCTTCCTACCTTCGGACACGCCAGCAAGA
>JADGNS010000216.1 GCA_017883355.1 Candidatus Solibacter sp. | reverse complement strand
CTTGGCTGCTGCGCGATGCTGATGGCGCTGCTGTTCGTCTTCGGCGTCATGAACCTGGCCTGGGTCGCGTGTCTGGCCGTCATCGTGCTGATCGAAAAGGCCGTCCCTGGAGGACAGCGAGTGGCTTCGGTCGCCGGCGTCGCTTCCTCTTCAAAGCACCACGGGAGCGTCGCCGAGGCATCGGCAACGAAGCCGGGCATCAGTACTTACGCCCCTCGTTAATGAGATCCTTGATGCGGAGACCGCCGAGCGTGACGCCTTTGCGCAATTCGCGGATATCTGCCACGGCTTCGGCGGGCGTCATTGTCCACGCGGGAACCGTGGGTGGCTCCCTCTCGGCGAGGGTTTCTAGCGCGCGGGTTACTACCTCTTCGGGCGAGTGGTAGCGACCGGTGCGGAGGTGGGCCGCGACAAGCTGCTCGCCGTGAGGGTCGAGTGTCACGGTGAGAGGCATGGCTGAGTGTAGCACGGCCCTAGCGCAACATAAATTCTGCGCAACATGAGCCATCTAGAGCCAGTGCCGGGATCATTTTCGGGCTGCCGACATCCGAAACATTTCTGCATCATGTTGTTTTATGGCGATTGGGTGTATTCTGAAAGTTCGGGGAGAAGTACAATCGTAAAATTTTGCGTGCTGGCCAGCGGCAGTTCCGGCAACGCCGCCCTCCTGGCCACCGAAAATACGCGAATCCTGGTGGATGCGGGCCTGAGCATGCGCGAACTGCGCAAGCGCCTCGCTTCCATTGGCGAATCGCTGGAAGCGATCGACGCCATCCTCATCACCCACGAGCACTCCGATCACGTGGCGGGGCTGCCCGTGCTGGCGCGCAACAAAGAGGTGCGCGCGGTGATCTACATGACGCTGCTTGCGGCGCCGGCCATCGATTGGGGCGAGACGCCGCCGGCCCGCCTCGAAGCCTTCCAGGCGGGCGCCAGCTTCCAGATCGGCGATATCGAGGTGCAGAGTTTCGGCATCCCGCACGACGCCATCGACCCGGTGGGGTACTGCTTCGAAGCGCAGGGCGTGCGCGTGGGCGTGGCCACGGATCTGGGCTATGTGCCCGAATCCATCAAGTTTCATTTGCGGCGCACGGACCTGCTGCTGCTGGAAGCCAATCACGATCTGGACATGCTCAAAGTGGGGCCGTATCCCTGGAGCGTGAAGCAGCGCGTGATGAGCCGCGTGGGGCACCTCTCCAATCTGCACATGTCGGATTACCTGATGCAGGATCTGGATTCCTGCACGGCGAACCTGATTCTGGGGCACCTCAGCGAGCAGAACAATCACCCGGCGATTGTGCAGATGGTGGCCGCCGAAGCGATAGAGCGGCGCGGTTTGGAAACGCGTCTCTCGATCGCCTCACAAAAGGCTCCCAGCGAAGTTTTTCAATACTAAGATCACCATGATTCCCCGATACACGCGTCCCGAAATGGGCCGGATCTGGAGCGACCGGAACAAATTCCAACAGTGGCTCGAAGTGGAGCTGGCAGCCTCCGAAGCGCTGGCGCAACTGGGCGTGGTGCCCGCCGAGGCAGCCCGCCTCTTGCGCGAGCACGCCGGCTTCGAGGTGGAGCGCATCCACGAAATCGAGAAGGAAGTGAAGCACGACGTGATCGCCTTCACCACCGCGGTGGCGGAGACCATGAAGGCGCGCGGGCACGGCGAAGTGTCGCGCTGGTTTCATTACGGCCTGACGTCGAACGACGTGGTGGATACGGCGCAGGCGCTTTTGTTGCAGCAGGCATCGGCGATTTTGCTTGGCGACGTGATGCAATTGCGGGAAGCGCTCAAGCGGCGCGCGCTGGAGTTCCAGCACACGGTGCAGATCGGCCGGACGCACGGGGTGCATGCCGAACCCATCACGTTCGGGCTGAAGCTGGCCATCTGGTACGAAGAAGCGGGGCGCAATCTCACCCGCTTGGGCGCGGCGGCCGAGGAAGTGCGCGTGGGCAAGACCTCGGGCGCGGTGGGCACGTTCGGCCACATCGATCCGGAGACCGAGGAACTGATCTGCGAGAAGCTGAACCTGAAGCCGGCGGCGGTGGCCTCGCAGGTGATCCAACGCGACCGGCACGCCAATTTCGTGGCTACGCTGGCGCTGACTACCGCGCTGTGCGAGAAGATCGCGTTGGAGGTGCGCCACCTGCAACGCACCGAGGTGCGCGAGGCCGAGGAATATTTCGCGCGCGGGCAGAAGGGCAGCTCGGCGATGCCCCACAAGCGGAATCCGGTGACGTGCGAACAGATCTGCGGCCTGGCGCGCGTGGTGCGGTCCAATGTGATGGCGGCTTTTGAAAATGTGGCGCTGTGGCACGAGCGCGATATCTCGCACTCTTCGGTGGAGCGGGTGATTCTGCCGGATTCCACTATCCTCACCGACTACCTGCTGGAGAAGACGACGAAGCTGGTGGATCAACTACTGGTCTACCCGGAGCGTATGCGGCGCAATCTGGATCTGACGCGCGGGCTGGTGTTCAGCGGGCAGGTGCTGCTGGATCTGGCCGCGGGCGGTATGCAGCGCGAGCAGGCCTACCGGCTGGTGCAGCAGCACGCCATGCGGGCGTGGGAGGAAGAGGGCGACTTCCGCGCGGCCATCGAAGGCGACGCGGAGATTCGGGCGGTGCTGAGCGCGGAGAAGATAGGGGAAGCGTTTTCGCTGGAGCGGCAGTTGCGCAACGTGGACAAGATTTTCGCGCGGGTGTTCGGGAAGGCGGCGTAAATATACGCTTCCGACCCGGAGCGTATCCCGGCCGCGGCTCGGATGGGAGCGGCGACCGTCAGGAAGCGAGTAGTTGGTGTTACAGCTCCACGGACGCTCGTAGGGTGAAGCGCAATGGGGTCTCGGCTGCGATGCCAACCTGCCGTTTGCCGGTGGCGGCGGCGCCCGCCGTGCCGGCCCCGGCGCCTGCGCCGGCCCCGATTAGCGCGCCCTTTCCCCCACCGGCGAGAGCGCCGATCGCGGCGCCCAGCCCGGCGCCGCCGCCGATCAGCAGGGCGTTACGCTTCTTGTGCGCCGCGCTCACGCGATCCACACTCGTGGTTTGGACCGGATACTCCCGCCCGTTCAGGCGGAAGGAGTCGAGCGTTAATCCGAGAAACGCGCGGCCTTTGAGGCGGCCCGAGGCACCAGCGTTGGTAACGTGCCCGGATAATACGGTCCCGGCGGGTACCAGCGTGCGGCCGTCCACCTCGATGGGCTGCGACAGCGTCGCGCTGAACGGGTCGCCGGCACGATTGCGGCGCGTGCCGATGGACTCATCCACACGCACATGAACCGGCGTACCGCTGGGGATTACGCCCGCGGAGCGCGGCGGCGCGGACTCAGTGGGACGCGCCACGGGCTCGGGGTTTGCCCCGGAACCAGAGAACTGTGCCGCGGGTACCGCGGTATTCGACCTCGAACATCCGGCGAGCAGCAGCACCGGGGCGATACAAAGCCACATACGCATGATCGTCGGCCTCCTTTGGTTATCCTTGCATGCCGGATACCAAAGACATAACACTTGCGTTTTTTGGGGCATTTCAGCGAAATGGGTTAAATAATACCTTGCCCAACGAGGTAAGATGGAAACATGGGGTGCAGCCCAGCGCAATCCCGACCCGGGCTTTTCAGCTCCGACTAACTCCTCGCCTACCCCAGGCGGCTCGCAGTTCCTTCAACCTACAACTGAATACCGAAGAGGAGTTATTTCCATGAGCAAGACATTGGAGCAGGTCCGTCCGGACCTACCGATTCTCAAGGGGCCCCTGCCGGGCCCGCGCGCGCGGGCCGTCATTGAGCGCGACGCGAAAGTGGTATCGCCGTCCTATACGCGCGGCTATCCGCTGGTGGCGCGGAAAGGCGAGGGCGCGATAGTCGAGGACGTCGACGGCAACCGGTACCTGGATTTCACGGCGGGCATCGCGGTGGTAGCGACCGGACACTGCCATCCGCGGGTGGTGGAAGCAATCCAGCAGCAGGCTGCCCGCCTGATCCACATGTCGGGCACGGATTTCTACTACGAGGAACTGGCGGCGCTGGCCGAGAAGCTCGATGAAATCGCGCCGGGCGACGTGCCGCGGCGCGTCTCGTTCGGCAACTCGGGGGCGGAGGCGGTGGAAGGGGCCATCAAGCTGGCGCGCTACGCCACGGGGCGCGACAAGATCATCGCCTTCTTCGGCAGCTTCCACGGACGGACCATGGGGGCGCTATCGCTGACCTCGCGCAAAGCCGTGCAGCGCGCCAAATTCGGCCCGCTGATTCCGGGCGTGATCCACGCACCATACCCGTACTGCTACCGCTGCCCCTACGGCCAGACCCCCGACAACTGCGCGGTGGAGTGCGTGAAGCACATTGAGGACACGCTGCTCCAGACGATCGCGCCCGCCGAGGAGACGGCGGCCATCGTGGTGGAACCGGTGCAGGGCGAGGGCGGCTACGTGGTGCCGCCACAGAAGTTCTTCGACGAACTGGCACGCGTGGCTCATGCCAACGGCATCCTGCTGGTCTTCGACGAAGTGCAGAGCGGGATGGGCCGCACCGGCAAGATGTGGGCGGCGGACCACTTCGGCATGGTGCCGGATATTCTGACCGTGGCCAAGGGAATCGCCAGCGGTATGCCGCTGGGCGCCACCGTGGCGCGCGCGGACCTGATGACCTGGCCGCCGGGCGCGCACGCCTCCACGTTTGGCGGCAATCCGGTAGCCTGCGCGGCGGCGCTGGTCACCATCGAACTGTTGCAGCGGGAATTGGTGGAAAACGCTCGCGTCATGGGCGGCTACCTGATGGCGCGCATGCGCCCTTGGCCGGCGCGATTCCCCATCGTGGGCGACGTCCGAGGGCTCGGCCTTATGCTGGGCATCGAGATCGTGCGCGACCAGGCGACGAAGGAGAAGGCGGCGGCATGGCGCGACCGCGTCGTCACTCTGTGCTTCGAGCGCGGACTGCTGGTGCTGGGCGCGGGCGACAACACGCTGCGGCTTTGCCCGCCCTTGGTGATTAATCGCGACCAGTGCGATTTCGCGCTTGATACTCTGGAAGCGTGCCTGAAACAGGTGGTCTCAGAAGGGTGAGGACGCTCGACGTGGGCTGCGGGATTCACAAGCAGCCCGGAGCCATCGGAATCGACCGCAATCCCGCCAGCCGCGCCGACGTCCTGGTGGACCTCGACCGCTTTCCGTACCCGTTCGCCGACAGCGCGTTCGACCGGCTGATGGCGATCCACGTGATCGAGCACGTGAGCGACGTGGTGCGCACCATGGAGGAGTTCCATCGCCTGGTGCGGGCCGGCGGCACGGTGCGCCTGGAGACGCCGCACTACACCGATTTCAGCTCGTTCTGCGACCCGACTCACAAGAGCCATCTCAACAGTTTCAGCTTCCGCTACTTCGGCGAGGATCACGGAGGCTTCGGCTATTATTCGAAATCGAGATTTCGTGAGATTTCCGTGCACGTAAAGCTACTTGCTTTTTGGCGGTGGCTGGGATTCCAGTTTCTGGTGAACCAGTTCCCGCGGTACCGGCGGTTTTGGGAACACTATCTCTGTTACGTGGTACGCGGAAAAGTCATGGAATTCGAATTCGAAGTTGTCAAATGACGGGGTGGAAATGATCGGCCTGCTCTACCGCGCGGCCGACCGAATCCGGCGCCGCCGCTATGCGCAGAATCACGGACGGATCGGCGAAGACATGGCGCATCGCTTCCTGCAGGCGCGCGGATGCACGGCGGTGGCGCGCAACTACCGGACGCTGTCGGGGAGCGGGGAAATCGACCTGATCGTCTGGGATGGCGGCAAGCTGGCCTTCATCGAAGTCAAGACGCGCGCCAGCGACGAATTCGGTCCGCCGGAGTCGGCGGTGGATGCGGAGAAGCGCGAGCGCGTGCAGCGGGCGGCCCGCGACTACGCGCGCCGCGCCGAAATCGCCTGGCGCGATACGCGGTTCGATATCGTCAGCATCGTGCTCGACCACCCGCCGCGCATCGAATGGTTGCGCGACGCGTTTTGACGATTGGCTCCCAAGGGGTAAACTGGAGGGTATTCACTCAGAGGAGCCCCTATGACCTATTACGGAACCAAAGAAATGGCCGCGTCCTTCCGCACGGTTCGCGGCAACACCATCAAGATCGCCGAAGAGATCCCCGAGGAAAGCTACAGCTACCGCGCCGCGCCCGGATGCCGCAGCATCGCCGAGACGTTGATCCACATCGCGCTGGAAGCGCGCTTACAGGAACAGGTGCATATCGTCGAGCACCGCGACACCCTGGTGGGCTTCGACTTTTTCGCCTTCATGGGCCGGCAAGCGGCCGAGGAGCAGGTGAAGCGCTCCAAGGCGGAGATCCTCGCCATGCTGTATACGGAGGGCGAAAAGTACGCCAAGGCCCTGGAAGGTCTCTCCGAGGCTTTCCTGGCGGAGAGGGTACAGTACCCGCAGGGGATGGTGCCGCCAAGCAAGTCGCGCTTCGAGATGCTGATCGCCCCCAAGGAGCATGAAATGCACCATCGCGGCCAGCTCATGGTGATCCAGCGCATGCTCGGCATGGTGCCGCCGCTGACCCGTCAGATGCAGGAACGCATCGCCGCCATGAAAGCTGCCACCGCGCAAACCGCTTAGGACGTGCCGGCTCTAAAGGCCGCGATCAGGCGGCCTTTTCCCGATAGTTCTGGGGTGCGGCATAGCGAAGCAGGCAGCCCACACCGCCAAGTTGCATCAAAGCGTCGCTGTGCTCCACCACTTCCACGCCGCAACCCGTCTGCTCCGCCAGCCGGACCATCTCTTCCTTGAGGTCAAATTGGCGCAAGGGGAAGTTGGCGCACTGCGGGCAGGCGGCTGGAGCCTGCGCTTGAGTTCCGGCGGAACCGCATGCCAGACAGAGCCATGCCGCGCCAGCCTGGCAGTCCTTGGCCAGCACCAGAATATCGGCCTGCCCCGCGCGGAGCGCAACCATGCTGGCGTTCGTCCCGACCACGGCAAGACCGTGCAGATGGATCTGCTTCAGGAGTTGTTCCACCACTTCCAGCGACTCACTCTCCTCGTGATCGAGGAAGGATTGCAGGGTGGCCGCGACCACGTCCGAAATGCGATCGTTGGCGTTGGCCGAAACCACGTCCACGAGCTTGGACTTCAGGTGTTTGGGCAGCGCCTGCCGGATTTCGGCCGTCATGCGCACGCTCCCGGCCACGATCAGATGCCCGTAACCTCCGGCCAACATCAACTGTTCCGCAATGCGAATCTGCTCGCGGACGAACTGCTTGCCACGCTCGCGGCGATGATCCTGGAAGTGCTCTTTGGTCCA
>JADGNS010000215.1 GCA_017883355.1 Candidatus Solibacter sp. | reverse complement strand
CCGGCGTGTCCGGCCGCGACGTGGCCTTCGCCCACTACTACCCGTTGGCCGAACCTCTGGCCGCCCAGGTGCGCAAGCTGCGCAGCGAGTTCTTCGCCCCTTCCGCCGCATCGCTGGTTCTGTTCGAAGGCCTCCCCGGCATGGACGCCGGATTCGCCGTGGACGTCGTCGCCGTCAAAGACTGAGTGGGATAAGCCTGGATAAGCCTCCGGCTTGTCCATCCGAGCCAAGCTCGGACTTCTTTTTTCTCCGTGCCGTTTCGCCTACAATGTATCCCAAGGCCGAAATCATGAAGACAAAAGTTCTCGCGCTGCTCGCGCTCGCATTGCCCGCATTCGCCCAGATTGGCATTAAAGACGTTCTGGCCAGACGCTGGAAAATCAGCGGCGATTTCACCATCGCCGTAGCCAGTGCCATGCCCGCCAAGACCTACAATTTCCGGCCCAATCCCGAGGAAATGAGCTTCGGCCAGTTGATGGCGCACATCGCGCTGGCCAATCTGGGGGCGTGCAGCCGCGCCAGCGGAATGCCGCGGCCGGAGTTGCCCGCGAAGATCGCCGCGTGGAGCAAGGACACCAACAAGATCGATGTCGAGCGCGACACCGCCATCCAGGTCCTCACGGATTCGTTCAGCTTCTGCGCTTCGGCGATGAACGGCATGAGTTCTGAAAAGCTGGGTGCCATGGTGGGACCCGAGGGCCGCCAGATGAGCGCCTTCGAAACTCTGTGGTCCTACTTTACGCACACGGCCCACCATCGCGGGCAAGCCGAGGTCTATCTGCGCGTGAAGGGCATCAAGCCGCCCGACTACGTGTTTTAGGGCCCGACGCCGCGCTCGCCCTGCTTGGTGGGACAGGCTTCAGCCTGTCAATCCGAGCGAAGCTCGGACTCCCCATCCCCGATTTCCTGCCCCACCATGATGCGGGGTTATACTACAAGTTTGAAACCCACACCGCTGTTTTTTGCAACCCTGCCAACGGCTTGCATCAAACCAAGGACCTCCGCATGAGTGCTATTGCGATCAATCCCGTACATCGCGTCGTCCGCTTCTATGAAGCCCCCATCGGAAAGAAGGCCATCATGGCCTTGACCGGCGTGATCCTCTTCGGCTACGTCGTGGCCCATCTGCTGGGCAACCTGCAGATCTTCGGCGACCCCGACCAGATCAATAAATACGCCGCCTTCCTGCACAATCCGGCCAATGCCGGCCTCCTATGGGTGGCGCGCAGCGCACTCTTGCTGGCCGTGGGCCTGCACATCCTGGCCTCCCTTCAGCTCTGGAAACTGAAGAACGACGCGCGCCCCGTGGCCTACGTCAAGAAGGACGACGCCGCCGCCACCTACGCCTCCCGCACCATGATGTGGAGCGGGCCGATTGTGGCGGCCTTCGTGATTTTCCACGTGCTGCACCTCACCGTGGGCGCCGTGGTGCCGTTGCAGGAGATCGCGCCCAATGAGCCGAACGTGCGCGCCAATGTGATCGCCGGATTTTCCAATCCCCTGATCTCGGGGTTCTACATCCTGGCCATCGTCCTGCTGTGCACGCACCTTTATCACGGGCTGTGGAGCATGTTTCAGTCGTTGGGCTTCAGCCACCCCCGCTACACTCCGAAATTGAAGAAGGGCGCGGCTATCTTCGCCATCCTGATCGCCATCGGCAACTGCTCCATCCCGATCGCCGTGATGGCCGGCCTGGTCAAGTAATAGGTCAAATAGGAGAGAACGCCGCCATGGAACTCAATTCGAAATCTCCCTCCGGCCCCATCGAGACGCGATGGGAACGCCATCGCTTCAATCTCAAGCTGGTCAATCCGTCCAACAAGCGGAAGTACACCATCATCGTCGTGGGCTCGGGATTAGCGGGCGGCAGCGCGGCGGCCAGCCTCGCCGAACTCGGCTACAACGTCCACTGTTTCTGCTTCCAGGATTCCCCCCGGCGCGCGCACAGTATCGCCGCGCAGGGCGGCATCAATGCCGCCAAGAACTATCACAACGATGGCGACAGCATCTACCGCCTCTTCTACGACACGGTGAAGGGCGGCGATTTCCGGGCGCGCGAATCCAACGTGTATCGCCTCGCCGGCATCAGCCTCAACATCATCGATCAGTGCGTGGCGCAGGGCGTGCCGTTTGCCCGCGAGTATTCCGGCTACCTGGATAACCGCAGCTTCGGCGGCGCCCAGGTGTCGCGCACCTTCTACGCGCGCGGGCAGACCGGGCAGCAGTTGCTCCTCGGCGCTTACCAGGCCCTCGAACGCCAGATCGGCCTGGGCGCGGTGAAAATGTTCCCGCGTACCGAAATGCTGGACTTGATCGTCGTGGACGGTCGCGCCCGCGGCATCGTCACCCGCGACCTCATCACCGGGAAAATCGAGAGCCACTTCGCCGACGCCGTGGTCCTCGGCACCGGCGGCTACGGCAACGCATACTACCTCTCTACCAACGCCAAGGGCTGCAACGCCACCGCCATCTGGCGGGCGCACAAACGCGGCGCGCTCTTCGCCAATCCCTGCTTTACCCAAATTCATCCCACCTGCATTCCGGTCTCCGGCGAGTATCAGAGCAAGCTCACCCTGATGAGCGAATCGCTGCGCAACGATGGCCGCGTGTGGGTGCCTGCCAAGAAAGGGGACAAGCGCGCCCCCAGCCAGATCCCCGAAGGCGAGCGCGATTACTTCCTGGAGCGCAAGTACCCCAGCTTCGGCAACCTGGTGCCGCGTGACGTGGCCTCCCGCAATGCCAAGGCGGCGTGCGATGAAGGCCGGGGGGTTGGCGAAACCGGCCTGGCCGTCTACCTCGATTTCCGCGATGCCATCCAGCGCCTCGGCGCCTCCGTCATCAAAGAGCGTTACGGCAACCTGTTCGACATGTACAACCGCATCACCGGCGAAGATCCCTACTCGCAACCGATGCGCATCTACCCGGCCATGCACTACACCATGGGCGGCCTCTGGGTGGACTACAATCTGATGTCGAACGTCCCCGGCTTGTACGTCATCGGCGAAGCCAATTTTACCGATCACGGCGCCAATCGCCTGGGCGCCAGCGCCCTCATGCAGGGTCTCGCCGACGGCTACTTCGTGCTCCCTAATACCATCGGCGACTACCTGGCCTCCAACAAGTTCGAGAAGGTGGATGCTTCCCATGCCGCCGCCCGCGAGGCCGAAGCCAACGTCAACCAAATCACCCAACGCCTGCTCGGCGCCAAGGGCAAGCGCAGCGTGGATTCCTACCACCGCGAGCTCGGCAAAATCATGTGGGAGCATTGCGGCATGGCCCGCAACGCCGAAGGTCTCAAGCAAGCCCTGGCCCTGATTCCGCCGCTGCGCGAGCAGTACTGGAGCGACGTCAGAGTACTTGGCACCGGAGAAGATCTCAATCAGTCGCTCGAAAAGGCCGGACGCGTGGCCGATTTCTTCGAGCTTGCCGAGCTCATCTGCCGCGACGCCCTCGACCGCAACGAAAGCTGCGGCGGCCACTTCCGCGAAGAATATCAGACCCCGGAAGGCGAGGCCGCCCGCGACGACGAACACTACGCCTACGCCGCCGCCTGGGAATTCCAGGGCGTCGGCCAGCCGCCCCTGCTCCACAAAGAGCCGCTGACTTTCGAATACGTGCACCCCTCGCAACGGAGCTACAAGTAATGAGAATCACTCTTCACATCTGGCGGCAGCGCAACGCGAACGATGCGGGCAAGATGGTGCGCTACGAACTCCCCAACGTCAACCACGAAATGTCGTTCCTCGAAATGCTGGACGTGCTCAACGAGGACCTCATCGCCAAAAACGAAGAACCCGTGGCGTTCGACCACGATTGCCGCGAAGGCATCTGCGGCATGTGTGGCTGCATGGTGAACGGCATGGCCCACGGCCCCCTGCCAGGCACTACCCTGTGCCAGCTCCACATGCGCCACTTCAAAGATGGCGACGAACTCTACCTCGAACCCTGGCGTGCCAAAGCCTTTCCCGTGGTGAAGGACCTCGTGGTGGACCGCACCGCCTTCGACCGCATCATCGCCGCCGGCGGATATATCTCCGTCGCCACCGGCAGCGCGCCCGACGGCAACGCCGTGATGGTGCCCAAGGAAGACGCCGAGCGCTCCATGGACGCGGCGGCCTGCATCGGCTGCGGCGCCTGTGTCGCCATGTGTCCCAACGCCGCCGCGGCGCTTTTCACCGGCGCCAAGATCGCCCACCTCGGCTTGTTGCCGCAAGGTCAGCCCGAGCGCCAACAGCGCGCCATCGCCATGGTGGCGCAGGCCAAACAGGAACTCTTCGGCAGTTGCACCAACATGGGCCTCTGTGAAGCGGTGTGTCCGAAAGAGATCAAGCTCGAAGTCATCGCCCGCATGAACGGAGATTTCATCCGCGCCAGCTTATCCGGTCGCTAAGTGGGATAAGGCTCCGCCTTGTCCATCCGAGCGAAGCTCGGACTCTGCGAACTTCCGCTCGCCCGGCCCGGGCACCGTACTAGTCCCCGCGTAGGGCTTGAATCACATCCACGCGCGCGGCGCGTATCGCCGGCCACGCGGACGCGACCACGGCCGCTGCCAGCAATACGCCCGCCGCCCCAACCACCACCCACGCCCCCGGCATTCGCACGTTCTCGAAATAACTGCCGGCCAGCCGCTGTAGCACGAGCCCGCACGCCAATCCGGCGCCTATCCCTATCGCCGTAATTGCGGTGCCCTCCGCGATCACCCGCCCCAGCAGATGCCGCGGCTGCGACCCGATCGCCAGCCGGATGCCGAATTCGCGCGTCCGTGCGCTCACCGAAAATGCCAGTACGCCCGCCACGCCGACCACCGCAATCGTCAGCGCCACCAACGCGAAGGCGCCGAAAACCATGACGTTCAGCCGGTCCGGCGTCAGCACCTCCGCGCGGACATCTTCCAGCGTGGCGGCGCGCTCCACGGGCTGGTCCACCGAGAGGTTGCGAATCGTCCGCGAAATCGGGGTGATCAGAGCATACGGATCCGATCGAACGTGGACGAACAGGCGCCCGGCAAAAAGTGGACCCTGCCCGAACGGCTGGTACACAGTCAGCGTCGGAGCCGGAACCAGATGCTCATCGTCGATATCCGCGGCGACCCCGATGATGCGCATCGGGGTCGGCTTCATACCGATAAACTTCATGATCGGATCCGTCCAGGTGATGTGCCGGTTGACCGCCTGCTGGCTCGGGAACATCCGCTGCGCCACCGTTAGGCTGACAATGGCTACCGGTTCGCTGCCCTGGCGGTCGAGATCGTTGAAATCGCGCCCGGCGATCATCGGCACGCCGAGTGCGCCGAAAAATCCGGGCGACACGATGCGGAATTGCCCGCGCGGATCGTCTTCCGCCGTTGCGCGAACGTAACCCTCAGCCGTGAATTGCATGCCCGGGCCGAAAGTGCCTCCCTCGCGCCACGGCGTAAGGGTGCCCTGAGCTACGCCGTCCACGCCCGGCAATTGGCGTACGCGTCTCATCGCTTCTTTGTAGAAATCCACGATCTGGCCGTCGGTCCGCCCATACGAAATCACCGGCACATTGATCGCCAGCACGCGGCGCGTGTCAATGCCGGTGTGGACCGCCTGAAGCGCGAGCAGCGCCTTGAGCAGCATGGTGGCGCCCGCCAGCAGGACAAAGGAGGCGGCGATCTGGGTAATCGCGAACGCCCGCAATCGCCGCGCCGCGCCGCCCGTCATGCGCACGCTCCCGTTGGAAAGGCTGATTCCGTTCGACCGGTCGCCCGACGGCAGGCGCGGCACAAACGCCAGCAGCGCCGCAGCCACCAGCGCCAGTCCGGCGCCGACCCACAGCATGCTCGAGTCGACTGTCAGATCCAGCGCGCGGACCGAGAACCGGGACGCGTACCGCGCCAGGATGGCCACCATGGGCCGCGCGATCAGTACACCCAGCGCCGCTCCCGCGCCGCAGAGCAGGAGGCATTCCGCCAAAAGGACACGCCGCAGCGCGGCCGTGCTCGCACCCAGCGCGGCCCGAATCGACAGCTCCCCTTCGCGGCGAATCGTCCGCGCCAAAATCAGGTTGGCCACGTTGGAACAGGCGATGATGAAGACCAATCCCGACGCGGCCAGCAGCACCCAAAGCACGGTCCTGGCCTTGGACGTAATCTGGTCGCGCAGAAGCACCGCGTCGATCCGGAAATCCGCCTTCGCCGGATACGCCTCGGCGTGCGCTTTCAGGATCGCGCTGTGTGCCGCCCGGAGCTCGGCGCGCGCTTGTTCCAGTGTCGCGCCGGGGGCCAGCCGCCCAAACAGCTCCGTCATGCGATGGACCCGGCCCGTCACCATCGTCGCCGACAGGTGGTGTGGACTGGTCACCACGTTGGCGATGATCTCCGTTTCAGACGGATACGGGATCGATGGTTCCAATACCCCTACGATGGTCGCTGTGCGCGATCCGAACGATCCGAGCCTGACGACTTTTCCGAGCACCGACGGGTCGCTCTTCAGCGCGCTGGTCCAAAAGCCATACGTCAGCACCACGGCGCCGTCCGCGGCCGGGCCGTCGTCTCGCATATCGAGCAGCCGTCCCATCACCGGATGCAGACCCATCACGTCGAAGTACGTGCCGCCCACCACTCCCGCCCGCACCTCGCGCGGCTCGCCCAGCCCATTCATCGTGAAACCAATAGTGGAGAATTCGCCGATCGCGCTCAACGATTTGACGCTCTGCCGCAGGTCCTGCACCTCAGGCACCGAAAACACGGCATTCTCCATGCCCAGGCCCCGCGCGCTCTGCCTGATGTAAATCAGCCTGTTTTCGTCGCGATTCACTAACGGCCGCAGCAAAACCCCGCGGACCAGCGTGAAGATAGCGGCATTGGCTCCGATTCCGAGTGCCAGCGTGAGCACCACCGTAATCGTAAGCCCCTTCGCTCCGGCGAGCGAGCGGAGAGCGTACTTCACATCACGCCAAAAGATTCCGGCAGCTTCGCGTAAATCCAATTGTTCTGAGCTCATCCCCGTCATGACCGGACCTCCCTTCCCTCGACTCCGTCACGGTGATGTCGTTCGACACCGGGCGTTTTCGCTCGGCCGGGCCAAAGAAATCTGGCGCCCACGGAGTCTCTTTCCGAAACTATACGCCATGCCGGCCGTCGACGTTCCATTCGCCTGCCAAACTTCGGGGCGGTATGGGTTGATGTAACAGTTGTTTCTCAATCGCTTCACGAGAAACGCCCGAATCGGAAGTGGAAGCGAAGAAACGGCGGACCACGCTTGACAGATTCCATGATTAGATATAGTCTAAATATAGACCGTGTCTAAATTGAGCT
>JADGNS010000214.1 GCA_017883355.1 Candidatus Solibacter sp. | reverse complement strand
CAACAGCGCCACAAACGAGAATACGCCGATGACCAGGCCGACGTCCTGATCGCTCCCGCCAAGATCGCTGCGGACGTGCGGCGCCAATAGAGGCAGCACTGTGCCGATCCCCAGAAATCCCAAAAAGGTGGCGCCCACCAGAGCCCAGAATTGTGCGCTGAAGCCGCGCGCGGAAAATGACATGTGTCATTCCAGAGTGGCATAAAGGCCCAGCAAGAATCTCGATACGCCGATCGGCATATTTGCGCGCATCCGGGCAGGAGCGCGGCGCCCCTCCCTCAGAGCTTCAATTCCCAGCCCTTCTGGAATACCGGCTTGACGAACTTGTTCGCCTCCGCGCTATTGGTGAAGCGCTGAGCCTTGCCGTCCCAATCCAGCTTCCCTGGAACGTGCAGCGCGATCGCCACCAGCGCCAGCCACTCGGCGTAAGGAGCCGAGACACTGAAGTCGGAACATCCCGGGTCGCCGCCCTTGCAGGCCCGCACCCAGTCCTGCATGTGGCCCGGAGACCGCGTCAGCATTTGCGGCGGCAGCACGTATTCCGCCCATCGCGCCGCCGGTAGCAGCCACACCCCTTCGCCGCGCGACGAGGTCGCCATGATCCCCTTGGTGCCGATGAACACGCTCCCGTTCCCCGTCAGAATCCCGGCCTGCGACGGACCCGTGGGCTCGCCGAACACCTGCACTCCAGGACCGCCCGCTCCCTGCCGCGGGCGCGGTGCCGCTCCCGCCGCCGCGGGAGGCGCCGCTCCACGTCCCCCTGCCGCACCCCGCCCGCCACCACCACCAGCGGCCCCGCCGCCGCGTCCGCCCATGGCACGCCCCTTGTCGCCCAGATTATTCGTCGGCGGCAGGATGGTTTCATTTTCCATCCCCGGAACGTGATACAGATCCGGATCGGTGGCATGCGGACCATCGTGGTAGAACACCTTCACCGGCGGCATGCCGCCGCGCGCCGGAAAGTCCAGCCGCACCGTCGCGCGGTCCGGGTACGTGATCTTGCTCTCCCCGGCCACGCTCACCCGCTCCAGGCTGGTGGGCGCGCCCAGTTGCAGGGCGGTGTGCACCGGACCCGCCGTATGCGTCGCCCAGTTGCCGATCTGCCCCGTGCCGAAATCCAGGAACCCGCGCCAGTTGTACGGCGTGTAATACGCGCTGTAGGGCCGCATCGGGGCCGCGCCCAGCCATGCCTGCCAGTCCAGCGTGCCCGGCACCGCCGTCTCCGGCGGCAATTGCTGCATCCCGGTGGGATGCGTGCCCGGCGTAGTCGAAAAGTGCGCCTCGGTGACATCGCCGATCGCCCCCGACCAGACGATCTCCGCCGCCACCCGGTTGCACTCGTGCGAAAAGCCCTGGTTGCCCATCTGCGTGGCCACTTTGTATTTCGCCGCCGCTTCCATCAGCAGGCGCGCTTCCCAAGGTGTCCGCGTCAGCGGCTTCTCCACATAGACGTGCTTGCCGTGCTGCATGCACCCTAGCGCCACCGTGGCGTGCATGAAATCCGGAATGCCGATGGTGACCGCGTCGATGTTCTTGCCTTCCTTCTCCAGCATCACGCGGAAATCTTTGTACTTCGGCTGCTTGTCGAACTTCTTGAAGTTGGCCGCCGCGCGCGCTTCGTCCACGTCGCACAGCGCCACGATGTTCTCCGTGCGCGCCGCATCGTTGAGGTCCGCGCCGCCCTGGCCCCCGCAGCCGATCGCGGCCACGTTGAGCTTATCGTAGAAGGGCTTGTACCCGAGCGCCCGCAGCGACGGCACACTGCCGTAACCCGCCAGCGGAACCGCCCCCGCCAGGAGACTTCCGTAGAAAAAATGCCGTCTGGAAACACCGTCTTGTGACATGGTCAGCGATCCTCTCCACCCGTGGTATCTGGAATCGCCTGGGAAGTCAAGCTTCCACGACCCTCCGCGCCCGCCCCCTGTTCTTGGTTTTCTCTGCGCTTCCTCTGCGTTCTCTGCGTCTCTGCGTTGAACTCGTTTTCCCGTTTGTTTTCCGGCTTCGCCGCGGGGTACCCTCAGAGTCGGGAACGGAATTCCGCAGCCATGAGCTAAACTTGGGATTACGTTTTCCCATGGCGGAGAAACTACAGGGCATCTTCACGCCGACGCTCGTCCCCCTCGACGCGCACGGGCAGATCAACGAAACGGAACTCCGCCGCTTCCTCTCCTGGCTGATCGCGAGCGGCGTCCATGGCCTGTATCCCAACGGTTCCACCGGCGAGTTCACGCGCTTCAATGAGGAAGAGCGCCGCCGGATCGTGCGCATCACCTGCGACGAAGCCCGCGGCCGAGTCCCCATTCTGGCCGGCGCGGCCGAGGCCAACGTCACCGAGACGCTCGGCGCCTGCGAAGCCTACGCCGCCATGGGCGCGCGCGCCGTCGCCATCGTCTCGCCCATCTACTACCGCCTCACGCCCGAATCGGTCTACGCCTACTTCGCCGAGATCGCGCGCCACACGCCCATCGATATCACGCTGTACAACATTCCCATGTTCGCCAGCCCGATCGATGTCCCCACCATTCACCGCCTGGCCGCCGATTTCCCGCGCGTCATCGGCATCAAGGATTCCTCCGGCGACCTGGCGTTCATGATGCGCATGATCGCCGCCATCCGCCCCATCCGCCCCGATTTCAGCTTCCTCACCGGCTGGGAGGCCGTGCTCGCGCCCATGCTGATGGCGGGCTGCGATGGCGGCACCCACGCCAGCAGCAACGCCATCCCCGAAGTCACCCGCCGCATCTACGATCTCTGCCGCGCCGGAAAGTACCCGGAGGCCATGCAGTGGAACTACCGCATCCTGGCCCTCTTCGACACCATGCTCTACCCCTTCGAGTTCCCCGATGGGTTCCGCGCCGCCGCCGCCCTGCGCGGCTTCGATTTCGGCGGCGGACGCCTCCCGCAAACCGGCGCGCAGAAGACCGACCGCGCCGAAATGACCAGGGTGCTGCAGTGCATCCTGGCCGATTTCGAACTGGTCGGCCCTCCGCCCGAAGGCTGCGCCCCGCGCACCGGCCAACCGGCCCCAGGCAACTTGGAAGCCAGACTCGAGCAGGTGGTCTTTGAAGTCATGCACGAACTTCAGAAGCGGGGGATCTTCTGAACGACGCATTGGCACTGATCGAAATCGGCGGTTGGGCGGCGGCCATGGTCGTGCTCGACGCCATGGAGAAGATGGCCGGCGTGCGTGTGCTGCAAACCGAACTCAACGACCGCCCTGGCGTGTGCCTCAAACTGCACGGCGCGTTGGGCGACATCGAGGCGGCCGCCAGCGCCGCCGAAGCCACCGCCAGCGCCATGCAGGTCGAGGTGATCGCGCACGTCATCCCCGCCCCATCCCCGCTCGGCAAGGCGGCTTACGAAGCTGCCGCCGATTTCAATCCCCTGTTCGAACAGTCCACCGTGCAGTACCCGGAGCAGAGAATGAAAAACGAATCCCAGGCGCCCTTTGCCGTCGGCCTGATCGAAACCCAGGGCTTCACCGCCGTCTTCGAGGCCATCGACACCGCCCTGAAAACCGCCGCGGTGGAAGTGCTGGCCCGTGAAAAGCTGGGCGGCGGCTACATCACGGTCCTCATCAAAGGCGACGTCGCCGCCGTGCAGGCGGCCATCGACGCCGGCAAAGCCAAGGTGGAAGGCTTGGGCAAATTGATCGCCGCCCACGTCATCGCGAGCCCCAGCGAAGGTGTCCTTTCCTTATTGCCCAAGTAGGTGGGCGCGGGACGCTGGCATTGCCACACTGATACACTCACTCCATGCGCAAATCCATTTTCGTTCTGGCGATTGCCTGCGCCGCGACCCTCTCCGCCGCGGCTGTGGATCAAAAGGACGTGGAGTACGCCCGTCCCGGCGGCAAGCCCGTGCTCCTCGACCTGCACGTCCCCGACGGGCCCGGGCCGTTTCCCGCCGCCATCCTGATTCACGGCGGCGGCTTCGACGAAGGCAGCAAGAGCACCAACGTCAAGCCGCTATTCGACGTCCTGGCCAACGCCGGATACGCGTGGTTCAGCATCGATTACCGCATGGCGCCCGAGTTCCGTCAACCCGAGGCCAGCGAGGACGTCAGTAGCGCCATCAAATGGGTGAAAGCCCACGCCGCCACGTACCACGTGGATGTGGCGAAGATCGCGCTGATCGGCGAATCGGCCGGCGGGTTCCTGGTGAACTACGCCGGAACCCACGAGACGCCGGAGACCAGGGTCCGCGCGGTGGTGGACATATACGGTCCGGTGGACTACGGCAAGCTGGCCGAAGAACGGCGCGACCACCCGGAACGTTTCAACATGACCACCATCAGCCGCCACGCGGCCAACGGCGGCGGCATCCATTTCTTCGGCGCCGAACAACTGGACGCGGCGGGCCTGAAGAAGCTGCACGACGCCTCGCCGATTTTCGCGGTCCACAAGGGTATGCCGCCGTTCCTGTGCATTCACGGGACCAAGGACGATCAGGTGTCGTACGAACAATCCCCCGCCATGTGCAAGGCAATGAAGGTAGTGGGCGTGAGCTGCGAGGTGATCCCCATCGAAGGCGGCGGCCACGGCATGAGCGGCTGGAAGGCCCCCGAGCAACAGCACTGGAAGCCCGAAATGCTCGCCTGGCTGAAAAAGACGATGCAGTAGGATTTTGCGAACCAATCCGCCGCCCCGGACGTAGTTACTCACTTAGGGGACTACGCGTACATGCTCCAGGACCTGCGTTTTGGATTCAAGCTTCTCTGGAAAGAGAAGGCCTTCACGGTTACGGCGTTGCTGACGCTGGCGCTGTGCATTGGCGCTAATACGGCGATTTTCACCGTGCTCCACGCCGTGATTCTGGCGCCGCTGCCGTTCGCCGAGCCGGACCGCCTGGTCTCCTTGGGCAACATCTACCCGGGCGTCGGTGTGGTCAAGAACTCCCAGAATTCGATTCCGGATTACCTGGACCGGCGGCAGATGACGGATGTCTTCGACAGCGTGGCCGAATATACCGGCGCGGGTTACGACGCGGGGGCGGAGGGATCGCCGGTGCGGTTGCAGGCGGACTCGGTCACGCCATCCTACTTCCGCGTGCTGCGCGCCACGCCCCTCATGGGGCGGCTGTTCACCGAAGACGACGCGGTATACCAGAAGAATCAATTCGCCATCTTGAGCTACGGGATTTGGAAAGACATGTTCGGGCGCGACCCTGCCGTGGTGGGAAGAGACCTGCGGCTGAGCGGCGTGAACTACCGCGTGGTGGGCGTCATGCCGGAGGCATTCGCCCAACCGGGGCGCGAGGCACGGCTTTGGACTCCTCTGACCTGGGCGCCGCAGGTGGGCACCGACGATGGCCGGCACAGCAATAACTGGGACATGGTGGCACGGCTGAAACCGGGCGTCACCGTCGCCCTGGTGCAACAGCACATCGACGCGCTCAACCGGCACAGCGTGGAGAACTCGGGCAGAATGCGCAAGCTGCTGGAGAATGCGCGCTTCGGCACCGTGGTGCGGGGGCTCAAGGAAGAGCTGGTGGGCGACGTGCGGCCCACCTTATACCTGTTGCAGTGCGCGGTGGCGTTCGTCCTGCTCATCGGCTGCGTCAACGTGGCGAACCTGATGCTGGTGCGCTCCAACATCCGCATGAAGGAACTGGCCATCCGCTACAGCCTGGGCGCGGGGCGCGGAAGGCTGGCTGGCCAACTGCTGATCGAAGCCATGGCGCTGGCCGCGATCGGCGGAGTCTTCGGCGTGCTGACGGGAATGGCCGGCGTGCGCCTGCTGGCGATGATCGGCACCAGCGATCTGCCGCGCGGCGCTGGGATCCAGATGGATGGCACGGTGCTCGCCTTCAGCGCGGCGGTGGCCGTGTTGACGGGGCTGGTGTTCGGCTCTGTGCCGGTCTATCACCTGGTGCGCCGCGATCTCAACGCGGTGTTCCGCTCCACGGAGCGAACCGGGACTACGGAGAAACGCGCATTGTGGACGCGCAGTGCGCTGGTGGTGTGCCAGGTGTCGCTGGCGTTTGTGCTGCTGATCGGCAGCGGACTGTTGACGCTGAGTTTCGCGCGACTCCTGGCGGTGGACCCGGGCTTCCAGGCGCAGAACGTGCAGACGGCGGAGTTCTCCCTCCCGCGGGCGCGCTACAAGGAAGACGCGCAGTTGCGCAATTTCGTGGGCGGGCTGCTGGAACGGGTGCGCGCCATTCCGGGAGTTCGAGAGGCGGGGGCCACCGATGCCCTGCCCTTCACCGACCGCAATAATGCGAGCGCGATGGCGGTAGAGGGCTACAATCCGGCGACCGGCGAACTGCCGCCGGTGCCGCGCTGGAGCACGATCGACGCCGGCTACCTGCCGGCGATGAAGATTCCGTTGCGCGCGGGGCGCTACTTCAGCGAGGGCGATGGCAACGAAACGCTGAAGGTGGCGATTGTGGACGAGTTCCTGGCGCGGAAGTACTGGCCGGCGGGCAAGGCGGTGGGCGGGCACATCCGGCGCGGCATTGACGACACACACAAGCCCTATACGGTGGTCGGCGTGGTGGGCAGCGTCAAGAGCGAGGACATCGCGGACCTGAACCAGCGCGGCGAGGTGTACTGGAATTACAAACAGGACCCGCAGCGCACCATGCACGTGGTGGTGAAGACGGCGGCCAACGATACGCAGGCGGTGGCGGCCGTGCGCGCCGCGCTCCGGCAGGCCGACCCCGAGTTGCCGCTGTTCGATGTCAAGACGATGCCGGAGCGGGTGACGCGCTCGGTGCGCGACCGCAAGGCGGCGATGGTGATCTGCCTGGTATTCGCGCTGCTCGCGCTGGCACTTTCGGCGATCGGCATCTACGGAGTGCTGGCCTACACGGTGACGCAGCGCACGCGCGAGTTCGGCATCCGCATGGCGCTGGGCGCGAGCGCGGGCGACGTGGTGGGGATGGTGATCCGGCACGGCGTGCGGTTGGCCGCCCTCGGCCTCGCGTTCGGCGTGGCGGGCGCGCTCGGGATCACCCGGCTGATGACCACCATGCTGTACGGAGTCCGGCCCACCGACCCGCTGGTGTTTGCGAGCGTGGCGGTGGCGCTGATGGCGGTGGCGGTGGCGGCGTCGGTGGTGCCTTCCTTGCGCATCACGCGCATCCGGCCGGCCAACGCGCTACGGTACGAGTGAGCAAACCGCTCCCTCACGGTCGCGGCTCTGATTGGCATTGCGCGCTGCGTAACCGAGCCGCGACCGTGAGGGAGCGGTTGCCGGACTGGCAGCAGCAATTTCATCATTCGCTTGAGACGCCGCGGGCGTCATGAGCAACTTATGCCACTTCACACGCGGAGTTCGTATCCCAGGTCGCGCATGCGCTCGATGATGGTGGCGCGGATAGTGGCGATC
>JADGNS010000213.1 GCA_017883355.1 Candidatus Solibacter sp. | reverse complement strand
ACGGTTTCCCCGGGTTGAATCGCGGCGAACTTCATGGAGTGCATGGTGATGGCCAGCGGTTCCAGAATCGTGGCCAGTTCCAGCGGGAGGTCCGGCGGAATGGCGATCAGGTTCACCACCGGCAGATTGACCAACTCCCGGAAGAATCCCGCGTTGCCGGGGGTGCTTAGAAAGCGGATGTTGGCACACACGTTGTGATGGCCGCTGCGGCAGTACTCGCAGTGGTAGCAGTAGAGCGCCGGCTCGAGCGCGGCGCGGTCGCCGGGGTGCCAGCCCGTCACGCCGCTCCCGGTCTTGACCACCGTGCCCGCCGGCTCGTGCCCCAGCACCATGGGGTATTGGCACGGCGCATCGCCCACCCCGCCTTCGGAGTAGGAATGCAGATCGCTGCCGCAGAGGCCGACGGCATTCACCCGCACCTGGACCTCGCCGGGTCCCGGGTCTTCGATCGATTGTTCGACTAGTTGAAATTGGCGTTGCGCAATCAGTTCGGCTACCAGCACGATGTCGTCCTTACAGCCATTGTAAGATAGCTATGCATGCAGAATTTTCGCCAGTTCGAAGCCGGACCCGATCCCTTTGGCCGCAAGTTCCAGATCCTGTTTAAATGGATGCAGACCGCCATCTCCATTCGCCACGCCGATACCGTGGATGTCAAGTTCATCCTGGTGGATGAAAACGGCGGGCGTACCGAAAAAACCATCGCGCTGCCCCATGCCGATCTGTTGCGTGTCGCCAGTGAAGTTGGCCGTAAGGTGGACGACCCTTGGTGTTCCCGGCTTGGTGCGCTACATCTGCGTCGCCTCGTGGAGACGGGCGAAGATATGGAAAAAGATCTCGTAACCGTCGCCGCGGCGGATATGAAGACCTACGCCGACAGGCTCGTCGAGACAGAGAGATCAGCCGTCAGCGCCGGGTAATTAGCCGTCGATTCGATCATCCATGTCAAATTAGGTATCTAAACATACATATATTTGATTCTGGAACTTTGCGCAAAATTCCGCTTGCATTGAATTCGAGACGTACTGTAACCTGAACCATATCGTCGAACCTATCGTTGCTGACGTGGGGTACGCGTGTCTCCAGGAAAATCGCCAGGAATGTCGGCTTCATCCACTCCACTTCCAGATTTCTACCGATGGGGCTTTTCCACCGCACCGCTTAAGATTCACCTCAGTCTTGAGGTGGTGACTGGTATCCGAAGGCAGATCCAGGGCGCTGCGAAAGCTCCGGGGGCATTCTACCAGGGTGGATTGCTGA
Organism: Candidatus Solibacter sp.; assembly: GCA_017883355.1. GTDB lineage: Bacteria > Acidobacteriota > Terriglobia > Bryobacterales > Bryobacteraceae > Solibacter. Next base: position 6,075 of record JADGNS010000213.1, on the reverse strand, counting down.
TTGGTACAGCGCAGCCGGGGATTACCAGGATTCTGGATTTCGAGCCTTTGGGGCCGCTGGACGCGTCCTCTTTTGAGCCACCGGCGCGTACTGCGTCAGGGGAAGTCGTCGGCTTCTACCGCACAATTCCGGCAGCCACCACCTTAATGACGGATGAGGACAAAGTTCTGGCAGCGAAATTCCCTCAGCCCACCTCTGTATTTTTGCTGATCGAAACTACTAAATCCAGCATCGGCGACGCCCGCTTCTGTTTCTGGGGTGACGGCGAACTTTTCGATTGGCCGGTGATGATGTTCCCCTTTGCTCCGGAAGAACTCGCGTCCAGGGAGCCGCAACCGCGGCCAAGCATGGTCCAGAAACTGACGCAAAGCTTGCGCACCGGTATCACCCCGAAAACGCCCCCGTCGGACAAAAGGGTGGGTGCCGCTCCGGAATTCACGCACCGCGCGGTGGCTCCCCAAGTCGCTCTGCAACCCGTTGCGGCCTCCGCGCCTGTTCCTGTGGCTCCCCCGGTCACTCTGCAACCCGTTGCGGCCTCCGCGCCGGTTCCTGTGGCTCCCCCGGATGATCGGCAGAAATCGCTGGCGCCGCCGGTTGCTCGACCAGGGCTGGCAACTGGCCGACCGTGGTTGACGTGGGCTCTCCTGGCCGCAGTGTTGGTTTTGGCCCTGGCGTTGGGCTTGTTTTCGATTTTCAGGCCGGGCTCCAGGCTGCCGGTGGTAACTCCCCCGGTTGCAGCGTCTTCCGTGGCAGAGAAAACGCCGCTCGGTCTGGCTGTCGAGAAGCGCGGTGATGGACTCCTGGTTTCTTGGAATGGCAACGCACCGATCGTCTCGAAGGCCAACTTCGGCATGCTGCTCATTCGGGGAACCGGGGTGAGCCGGGACGTCCCGATCAGTGCCGAGGAGTTGCGTGCGGGCGGCTTTGTCTACACCATGGCTGCCGACGAGCTGAAGTTTCAATTGAATGTTGTCGCCGGCGAACAGGTGGCCCGCGAGTTTCTCACCGTCGTTCGGTCGCAAATCCCGGATGGTCCCGCGAGGCTGTCCAGTTCGCCTGGCGGTAATTTCAGGCCTGCCGCACTGCCTGCGCAGCCAGTCTTCGGGAGGCCGGCGTCCCAGCCGGTGACTCAGCCCGCGACTCAGCCGCTGACTCAGCCCCTCCGTGAAGTCAGGCAATTCAATCCGGCGGCCCCAACCCGATCCGCCGCCGCTCCGCCCCAGCACATCGAAGAGCCGCCCGCAGTCGGCGACACCGCTCCGGTAAATACGGGAACTCTCTCCGTGCTGAACCAGACACCGGTTTCCGTGCCCACGCCGGCTAATACTCAGGCCACCACCCCGGCTAATACTCAATTGACGCAGATTCCGCAAAGCGAATCGTCACCATCGTCGTTGGCGGCCGAAGCGCACCCTCCGGTAGCCAAACTTCAGGTGATGCCGGCCCTTCCCGCCCTGCTCAGGGGAAAGCTGTGGGACCCCACGGTCGTCGAAGTCAAGATATCGGTGGATGCTTCGGGCAGCGTGGTGAACGCGGTAGCGACGGCGAAGCCCGGCGTGAATCCGCTGTTACGCGATGAGGCTGCTAAGGCTGCCCGGCGATGGAAATTCCAGCCTGCCGAGTTTAATGGCCATCCTGTGCCCGCGGAAATCGTCGTGCAATTCAAATTTGCCGCCAGCCATTGAGCCGGCGTACCCCACCGCAATTTCTTCATCTGGTGTTTATCTGTCTGTAACACGCCTCCGCTACCTTGAAGCGGAATGCTAACCAAAGTTCTGCGATTTACACTCCTCGGGGCTCTGGCTCTGCCCCTGGTGTTTTCCCAAACCGATTCCGCCCGCATGACGGGTACCGTCACCGACGCCTCGGGCGCCCTCGTTCCGGCGGCCTCCGTGACGGTGAAGAACGAAAAGACCGGTCAGGAACGGAAGGTGTCCAGCGATGAGCACGGTGTTTACCTGGCTCAGCCGTTGCAGCCCTCCACTTACTCGCTGACGGCAACAGCGCCCGGAATGGCAACCGCGGAATTCAAGGGCATCAGCCTGCAAGTCGGCCAGGAGCGGGTGCTCAACGTCACGCTTTCGCCCTCGTCGGTCAGCACGGAAGTGAACGTCTCCGGCGGAGCGCTCGTGGTGATCGACGTGAGTTCGGCGCGCATCGGCGCCAACGTCTCCCTCCGTGAAGTGTCCGAATTGCCCATGAACGGGCGTCAGGTATCCCAGCTCTACCTGATGGCCCCTGGCGCCGTGAACAACGGCAGCGGCAACTTCGACAACATCCGCTTCAGCGGACGCTCCAATCAACAGAATGTGATCCGCTACGATGGCGTGGAAGGCTCCTCCATCGTCGATAGTTCGCCGGGCAACCTGAATGGCGAAAGTACGTCCCTCTTCCGCCTGGAACAGAGCCTGGAAAACGTCCAGGAATTCCGCGTGGACAGCAGCAACTATCCCGCCGAATACGGCACCGGCACCGGCGGCCAGATCAGCTTCATCACCAAGTCCGGAGCCAACGACTATCACGGTTCGGCGTTCGAGTACCTCCGCAACGATGCCATGGATGCCCGCAACTTCTTCGACCGCGCCACCAAGAGCGAACTTCGTCTGAACCAGTTCGGCGGCTCCTTGGGCGGACCCATCGTGAAAGAGAAGGCGTTCTTCTTCGCCAGCTTCGAAGGTCTGCGGCAGAAGACGGCGTCTCCCATCGTGGAGAGCACGTTGAGCGCGGCCGTTCGCGCCCGCCCCGATTGCACCGGCGGCGCTACCGCCAACTGCATCTCGCCGGCCATCCGCCCCTTGCTCGCCGCCTTCCCGGTGGGACAGTTCGCATCGGCCGACCCGCTGCTCGACATCGTCAACGTTTCCGCCCCTTCCAACGTCGGTGAAAACGCCGGCGGCATCCGCTTCGACTACAGCTTCAGCCCGAAGTACCGCTTTTATGCACGCTACTTCCGCAATCAGGGCGTGTCTTCGCAAACCCAGAACTCCACCCTCAGCCAGTACAACACCACCATCGTTCCGCAGAACGCGGTCGCCAGCCTGAGCCAGACGCTTTCCCCTTCCGTGATCAACGAAACCAAGTTCGGGTTCAACGGGTCCAAGACCCGCGTGGCGGGCGTCCCCGGCCCCAGTCCCAACGCGAACCTCAATGGCGTGACGCTCAATCTCAGCGGCAGCGTGGCGCTCGGCGGAATTGCCGGACAGTCGGGCAGCGCGGGCATCGCGATCCCCACCGGCCTGATCCGTCTCAGCAGTTCGTTCAACGGCCGCGGCGCCCCTTACACCAACTACTCGAACTCGATCATCGACAGCCTCAGCGTGGCGCGCGGCAATCATAACCTGAAGTTCGGCGGCGAGCTTCGCATGCTGACCCTGTACAACGATCAGTTGGGTGGCACTACCTACTCGTTCGGCAGCGTGGCGGCGTTCCTGGCCGACACACCCTCCTCGATCGCGTTCAACGGCGATTTGAGCGCGAAGAGCCCGTTCACCGGCCTTTCCGGCATGGCGCACCTGCGGCAGAATCTCTACATCTTCTACGCGCAGGATGAGTTCAAGCTGCGCCCCACGCTCACCATGAGCTATGGCCTGCGCTACGAATACTACCAGCCGCTGCACGACGTGAACAACAAGAGCGTGGTCTTCGATATGGCCAAAGGCGACATCGTATCCGGCAGTTCCGCGGCGTGGTACAAGTCTTCCCCGAAGAACTTCGGTCCGCGGCTGGCTTTCAGTTGGTCTCCGGAGAAGTTGCAGAACAGGACCGTGTTCCGCATCGGCGGCGGCTACTACTACGGCCCCGGCCAGACCGAGGATCAGTTGCAGCCTTCGGCCAACGACCGCATCGGCCGCACCATCTCTTCCGGCGCCCAACTGGCCTATCCCTTCGACGTGAGCACGATTCTCCAGACCTACAACATCAACGATCCGAACCTCGGGTTCCAGCCGCGCGCCTACGGCATCGGCTACACGATTCCCGAGAAGATTCTCTCCTACACCGCGTCGGTGCAGCAGACCATCCCGGGCAACGCCGTCCTGACCGTCGCCTATGTGGGCAGCCAGGGCCGCAATCTCTTCCTGCGCAGCATCACCAACAAGATCGTCGGCACCACCGTGAACGCCGCCACGGGCGCTGCCTCGGCGGTGCGCGAGTTCGGCAACCGCTTCGCGGAAATCGACTATAAGACCAGCGGCGGGACGGATCACTACGATTCCATGCAGGTCACGCTCAACCGCCGTTACGCGTCGGGCCTTTCGCTGGGCGCGCAGTACGGCTGGGCGCACGGCATCGGCGATTCCGGCGGTTCCAACGAAGCCAACACCGCCGGCAACCCGTACAACTTCGCCGCCGACCGCGGCAGCAACAACTTCGACATCCGCCAGAGCTTCAACATGACCGCGTTGTACGACCTCCCCATCGGCAAGGGCAAGAAGCTCATGAAGAACGTTCCGGCGGCAATGGACTCGCTGTTCGGCGGCTGGCAACTGGGCGGCGTGGTGAATGCGCGTACCGGTGTACCGATCGACGTGTTGATCACGCGTCCCGACCTGGCGTATCGCGATACGCGGGACGGCAGCATCTACGCCAACCCGGTAGTGGTCAACGGCACGGTGGTGACGGTGCCGGTGGTCAACACCCTGGGCGGCGGCAATAGCCGCAACGTGCGTCGCCCGGACGTGGTGGCGGGCGTCAGCCCGTACTTGAAGAACGGGCTGAGCTGGCTCAATCCGGCGGCGTTTTCGATTCCGGCCGCCGGGACGTTCGGCAACTCGTCGCGCAACAGCCTGAGCGGGCCAGGCCTGCAACAGTTCGACCTCACCTTGAGCAAGAAGTTCCGCCTGGCAGAGGGGAAGAACGTGGAGTTCCGTTCGGAGCTCTACAATATTTTCAATCACGCGAACTTTTCCAACCCGGGGAACCTGCGTCTGGCGGCGGGTCTGCCGACCGGGCCGGGCGCGAGTGGGCTCCAGCCGAACGTGCCGTTTTCGCCGGCCACCGCGGGAGGCAACTTCGGCGTGCTGACATCCACCGTGTCGAACCAGATCGGCATCGGCACCAACCGGCAGCTTCAGCTTTCCCTGCGCTTCAACTTCTAGCGGAAGAAGAGAAAGCACATTAGCCGCCGATTGACGCCGATTAACGCCGATGAGCACTTTATGGTCTTATCCGCGTTCATCGGCGTTCATCGGCGGCTATATTTATTTCAGGATGGCGCGGTACGCTGGGCGTAGTGTCGACGGGACTGTTCCTTTCTCCGGATCCTCGGATCGCGGCGCTCGTGCGGCGCATGCCGCCACTCTCCGGCGCGCCGGTGCGGGTGGATGTCGTGCGCGGGTTGCGCGACCGGCGCGGGCCGGTGCACGCGGGATCGTTTCTGCGCGAGCGCCGGATCGCTCTCGATTGCACGCGCGCCGAGTTTCCGCGGATTTTCGTCCACGAGGTGGCGCACTTCATCTGGCTGCGCCTCGGTAACGCGGCGCGGTTCCGCTATGAGAACGTGCTGCGCGCGGAAATCGCGGCGCGGGCTCGCGGCGAACTCGGGTGGAGCGCGGAGTGGCGGAAGAAAGCTCTCCGCGCGCCGGACATCGACGGGCGGACCCGCCGCTGGCGAGAGTATTGCTGCGAGAGCTTTTGCGATACGGCGGCGTGGCTGTATGGCGGAATCGAACGGCACCAGGAGTTCACGTTGGGCCAACGCTGGCGCCGCGGGCGTCGAACCGGGTTTGCGGAGACGCTGGGGAACCGGACTTTGTCGATATAATCAAATCAGGAAACTAATCTGTGTCCGCACTGCGATTCCTCTCTACTCTTGCCGCCGCGCTTGTCGCCGCTTTCGTCCTGACGGGCTGCGGGTCCGAGCCGCGTTCCGTTAAGGCGGCCGACCCGGTCAAAGCGGACAAGGACCGCAGACCGGCGCCGGAGTTCGCGCTGAAGGACGCCGACGGCAAGACCGTGCACCTGGAGGACTACAAGGGCAAGGTGGTGCTGCTGGACTTTTTCGCCACCTGGTGCGGGCCGTGCAAAATCGAAATCCCCTGGTTCATGGAGTTTGAGCGCAAGAACAAGGACAAGGGG
>JADGNS010000212.1 GCA_017883355.1 Candidatus Solibacter sp. | reverse complement strand
CGGCAGCCATTGGAGACTGCGCGGGCGCTGGCCGTTTTCCACGCTCTACCTATAGCACGGGGTTGTGGCTGGAGAGCGCAGGCAAGCCGTTTACCATATTCAGGTCCGATTCATTGCGATACCGGGAACCGTTCGCCCCGAAGCGGATTCTAAGAGTTATGAAGCAGATCAGCCTGCTGCTCTTGATCGGATTGTCTCTGGCCGTCGCGCGTCTCGGGTGGGTCTGGATGGTACGCCACGATTCCCACCTCCGCATGGAGGGCAGAACGCAGGCCCGGCGCCAGCAGGCCAGGCAGAGCCCGCCGGACGACAACGGCGGCGTCGGGATCACGCAGTTTTACGCCCGGTCCGTCGAGATGGTGGACGGCGATCCGAACCTGGTTTGCTACGGCGTGCGCAACGCCACCAGTGTGCGGATCGAGCCGGCCGTGGAAAACCTCACGCCCGCCCCGAATCGCTGCTTCTTCGTCGAGCCGCACCAGGACACCACCTACAAGCTCGTGGCCGAAGGCACCGATGGCAGCCAGGCATCGGAGTCTTTCCGCATCCGCGTCAAGCCCGCGCCGCCCGCCATCCTGATGTTCACCACCAGCGAAAGGCAGATTCCCCGAGGCGAAGCCGTGACCCTATGCTACGGGGTCGCGCATGCCAGTACGGTCCGGATGGAACCGAATGGCTGGCAACTGCCTCCGGTTGCCAAGAACTGCACTCGCTTCTATCCCAAGGCCACCGCTACCTACACGCTGATCGCCGCCGGCGAAGGGGGAACGGACCGTAAGACGTTTGCCGTCACCGTCCGCTAGGCCTTATTTCGAATCGAGTATGAAGGTCGGCACGATGCCGGCGGCGGAAGAGAATCCGGTCTTTCCCGTGGAAAGCCAACTGGAGCAGCCCTGCACCTTGCCCAGGTAGGCGTGCGGGTGGACGTCCACCTGCATCTCGCGAAATTCCAGATGGCCGTATGTCATTAGCGGGAAAACCGATCTCACCGGCTGCACCCGCTCCTGTACCACGTAGGGCGCCCGCATCGCCTGTTTGAGCGCGCGGTCCCATCCGGCGCTGTCCATCTCCCAGCCGAAGTACGTGTGCTGGTCGCTGTAGTCGTCATTCGGCTTCAGGGCCAGGCGTTCCCGATTCTGCGTGATGAACTCCGGCAGATCGATGGGCTTCTCGTCGTAGGTGGTCTTGGCGGACGATACCAGGCGCGTCCAGGGCACGTGGTCGCGGATGGCCTTGCGCTCCACGGCGGGGAACTTGGTGGTCATGGCTTCGTCGGTCAGGAGGCCGAACATCGCCTTCTTGTGCGCCAGTTCGCTGCGGAAGCTGTTCACCACGCATACCGCCCGATCGCGATAGGCCTGCACCAGCGGATGCGTGAGATCGAAGCGGATCAGAAACTCCTGCACGCCCAGCCGGCGGTACACCAGGTCGATTTCGAACGAACCCTTGCGCAGGATGCCGTTGCGATACTCCAACTGCTCTGGGGAGACGATTTCCACCAGGTAGCCTTCGTCGCGGAAGAAATCGCGGTAGAGTTCGTACTCGCTCTGGGCGGAGGAGTACGCGTGCCGGAACTCGACGATGGCGATGTTGGGCTTCTTGGCGCCGCCGAACTGCTTATACGATTTCAGCAGCGCCTGCAACAGGTGCTTGCGGCTGCCTACGCGGGCCAGCGAGTACTTCTTGCGTAATTCCTTGACCGGGGGGATCTCCCAGAATAATTCGGCCAGCGCGTCGGCATACCCGGCGCCGGTGGGTGAATCCGCATTGTATTGCACGAAGTGCAGGTGCCCGTTCACCAGGTGGGTATCCAGGCGCGCCGCCACTTCCAGGGCCTGATACCCCGGGTCGATCGCCGCCAGCATCTTCTCCGCCGGCAGCAGCTCGAGACGCGCCAGTAAGGCGGGGCTGGCGAGCACCATCTGCTCCATCCGGTCGATTGCCGATATCAGGAACTCCCCGGTCTTTACCAGCGAATCGTATTGCCGCCGCGAAATGAAGTTGGGACGCAGAAACGGACAAATCAGGCGTCCGCCCGCCGAGAGCTTGGTGCTCTCCATGCGCGCGTGCAGAGCTTCGGCCCATCCGAGATCGCTACAGGGACCGGTCTCCAGTAGTTTATTGTATCTTGCTACAGCGGCGTCCAACAGGGACATGCTTGGTTGATAGCCTATTCTCTGTGAGTATCCCACACAAGTGCGCAAAACGATAGGTTCTGACGCCGGCAATGTCCCGTAAGCGATTGACAATATTGGTGTTAACCTAATTGTATAGGTCGCTTGCGGAAGTGCGGCAGGGGGCTAAAATCGGCAAAATGGACTTGAATCTGATGAAAACACACCCTGACACTCACGGCTCTGTTCGGAGCCGCGACCGTCAGGGAGCGTTTCTTAACGGCCAGCCAGCCACACTGCCGTCGGCTACTTCGATTCCTTGGCAAGCTTGACGCGTGCCGCGTCCAGCTTCCTGGTCACCTTCGCTACATCTTCCGGTTCGCTGTCGATTCCCGCGGGCGAACGGAAATCTTTCAGCGAAGCCTGCCACTGCGTTATCGCTTCCTTGATCTTGCCCAACTTAAAGTAGACATCGCCCAGGTGGTCGTGCACCGTAGGGTCATCGCCGATGCGGTCGATGGCGCGCGTGAGCAACCCCTCGGCCTCTTCGAACTTGCCCTGCTGGTAGTAGGCCCACCCCAGGCTGTCGAGGTAGGCGCCGTTCTCCGGGTCCCCCTCCAACGCCTTCTGGATCATCTGGGTGGCTTCCTCCACCCGTAGTTTGTGGTCCACCAACATGTAACCCAGATAGTTTAAGGCCCCGGAATGCTCCGGATTGGACGCCAGCACTTTGCGGAATTCGGCTTCCGCGGGCTCCACCTTCTTCTGGCGTTCGAACATCGCGCCGCGCATAAAGTAGACGCTTTCTTTCTCTTTAGCGTTGGCCGCCACCTTCTCGGCGTCATCGAGCGCTTTGGCCTCTTCGGCGAAGACCTTGCCCTTCTCGTAGATCGATGCCAGCATCAGCAGTGAAGGAACGTCGCCCTTGCCTTTCATGCGGGCGCGTAAGTCGGCGGCGGCTGCATCCACTTCCTTGCGTACGCCGTCGGCGTTTTTCGCCGTCCGGTAGGTGTCGATGATCTGTAGCGAAATGGCCGGGCTGTTTTCCTTGTTCAGCGTGGCGGCTTTGCGGTACGCGTCCACCGACTCGGTATACTGTCCCGCCGTGCGATACAGGCTGGCCAGTTCCTCCAACAATTGGCTCCGGGCCGCGCTTTCGGCCGCCGAGTATTTCGGGCGCGCCGTCTCCTCTACCAGCCCCTTCAGCAGGCCGATCGCCTCCGCGTACTTGCTCTGTGCTTCCAGCAGGCGGACCTCTTCGTAGCGCACTTCCATATCCTGCGGATTCAGCGCCTTTGCTTTCTTCAACGCCTCCGCCGCTTGGACGTAGTCGTGCTTTACACGGTAGATCTCGGCGATGCGCAGCTTGGGCTGCACATTGGTGGGGTCGTCGTTGGAAAGTTTCTGGAAGATGCTCAAGGCCTCTTCCACCCGGTCGCTCAACATCAGGTTGTTCGCCAGACCGGCCTGCAGCCGCGCGTTGTCGGGCGCCATTTCCAGCGCCTTCTTCAGCGCGTCGGCGGCGTTCTTGTAATCGTGCATCTGCTCGTAGGCCGTCCCCAGCGCGATCAGCGTGCGTTCGTTGGGGTTCTTCTCCGTGGCCGCCTTGAGTTTCTCGATGGCGCGCTTGTTGTCCCCCAGGTCCGAGTACAACATGGCCAGGCCGGTCAGCGCCTCTTCGTTATCGGCTTCCGCCTCCAACGCTTTGTTGTAGGCCTTCTCGGCGTCCACCGAATTGTTGGACACCCGATAGAGCCGCCCTAGCGCCACCCAGCTCTCCGAATCCTTTGGTTCCTTCTCCGTCACCTTCTGCAACTGCTCGATCGCCTTTTTCAGGTAGTCTTCGTTGATGCGATTGTCCTGCGTGCTGATCATCTTCATGTAGATGCGGCCCAGCATGCGGCGCGCATCCACGTTGTCCGGATTCACCTTCAGCATCTCTTCCGCCTGCGTGATGGCATCGCGCAGGTGGTTGGTCTGAATGTATAGATCGGTCAACTCCTCGAAGACCAGGCTCGCGCCGGGATCCAGCTTCAGGGCTTCCTGATAGTGCTGGATGGCTTTCGTCAGGTAGTCCGGCTTGTTGCCGTATGCCTGAGCCAACTCCGCGTAAACGCGGCCCATCGCGAAGTTGTAGTATGCGCCGGCCTTGTTGTCCGGCTTCGGGGTTTCGGCCGGGGTTTGCCCGAACATCAGGCAACCTAGCGAAACGGCGAGCAGCAGCGCTTTGGCGGAACGAATCATGACCCTACTCTCTTTTCGGCCGCGCGGCATCCCGCCGAGGCTCGAAACCTCTTTTCATTGTATAACGGGGTTTGACCGCAAATTCCCCACACTACATACAGCCAGACGCACCCGGCAGACCCTTGGTTGCAGTCGCCGGTCCCACCGGATCCGGAAAGAGCGATCTCGCACTCCTGCTGGCGGAGAAGTTCGACGGAGAAATTGTCAACTGCGACTCCCTGCAGGTGTATCGTCACTTTGATATCGGCACTGCCAAGCTCCCGCTCGCCGAACGTCGCGGGATTCCCCATCACCTGATCGATATCCTCGACCCCGACCAACTCTTCACCGCCGGCGAATACGCCCGCCTGGCGCGGATATCCATCGCCCAAATCTCCGCCCGCGGCCGGCTTCCGATTCTCGCCGGCGGCACGGGCTTCTACCTGCGCGCCCTGCTCGACGGTCTCTTCGAGGGACCCGTTCGCGACCAGCCGCTGCGCGACAGCCTCGCCGCTCGCGAGGCCCGCCGCCCCGGATCGCTCCACCGCCTTCTTAGAAGATTCGATTCCACCGCCGCCCGGAAGATTCACGCCAATGACATCCCTAAAGTCACTCGCGCGCTCGAAATCCGTTTGCTCACCCGGCAGCCCGTCACCCGCCTCTTCGAGCAGGGGCGCGACGCCTTGCGCGGTTATCGCACCCTCAAACTCGGTCTGCTGCCCGATCGCGAGATGCTCAATCCGAGGCTGGATGCGCGCTGCGCCTGGATGTTCGAGCATGGATTGGTGGAAGAGGTGCGCGGCATTCTCGCCCTCGGTTTTCCGCCCGCGTGCAAGCCGTTCGAATCCCACGGCTACAAACAGGCGATGCAACTCATCCAGGGCGAACTCAGCCCGCGCGACGCCGTCTTCTACGCGCAGCGCAACACGCGGCACTATGCCAAGCGCCAGATCACCTGGTTTCGCAGAGAGCGCGAACTCCAATGGCTGAAGGGGTTCGGTGATGAGCCCCACATTCGCCAGGCCGCGCTGCTCAGCGCTGCCAACTTTCTTTCGCCCTCCGCCTGACAACCAGCGGAACCTTTTTGCATTTCGTTCGTATCATTCCCTGTAAGCAAGATCTTGCCAGCCAGGTAACAATCACTCAGCCTGCTGCCGCCCACTCGAAGGCTCGGCACCAGGCCCAACGAACAGAGAGGGAAACCAAAATGATGATGAGGAAAGTTCTGCCTTTTTTCCTGGTGGCCGGACTGGCAGTGGCCAGTGCGCGCTCCTACACCGTGAATCTATTGCAGCCGAGCATGGTCGGCACTGCCGAACTCAAGCCCGGCGAGTACAAGATCGAGATCAACGACCAGAAGGCGGTCATCCACAAGGGTAAAGTGCAGACCGAAAGTCCGGTTCAAGTGGAGGAAAGCGATACCAGGTTCGACGCCACCGCGGTACGCTACGTCACCAGCGCCGATGGCAAGGTGCGCATCCAGGAAATCCGCATCGGCGGTACCAGGACCAGGCTCGTATTTACAACGGAAAACGCCGCCGCCGCTTCGGGGCAGTAAGCCAAGTCCACCCGCCGTCTCCCTCTTCAGCCCGCTGTTAAACTGAAGGTACATGCGGCGCATTCTGTCCCTTGCATTACTCTTCGCCGGCGTACTCCGCGCCGACACGGCGCTGGTGCTTTCCTTCTTCAATCACGCCAGGTCGGCGAATCTCGATTGGGTCGGCGAGAGCATCGCACAGAGCGTCCGCGATTCCCTGGCCTCCGAAGGCATCCTGGTGCTCGACCGGGAAGACCGCCTGGAGGCCTATCGCCGTCTCTCCCTCCGCCCCGGCGCCGAGTTGACCCACGCATCGATTCTGAAAATCGGTGAGTCGCTCGACGCCTCGCAGGTCATCTACGGTTATTACGAACTGCTGCCGGCCGAACCCGGCAATCCGCAATCCAAAGGTTCGCTGCGCATCACGGCGCGCATTCTGGATCTGAAACACACCCGCCAGGGCGCGGTCTACAGCGAGCTTGGCGCGCTCGAAGACTTGGGGCTGCTGGCCGTCCACCTCGGCTGGCAGACACTGCAATGGCTCAATCCCAAGGCCGCTCCCGCCGAGCGCGAGTTCATGAACGCACGTCCGGCGGTGCGCCTCGATGCGGTGGAAAGCTACGTGCGCGGCCTGCTCTCCACTTCGCCCGAGCAGCGCCACCGATATTTCACACAAGCCGCCCGTTTGGACGAGCACTACTCGCAGCCCTGCTTCCAACTCGGCAAGACTTTCTGGGAAAAGAAGGACTACAAGGTCGCCGCCGGGTGGTTGGCGCGCGTCGCCCGTTCCGACCCGCACTACCTGGAAGCTCAGTTCTTCCTCGGCCTCTGCCGCTTCGCCAATGGCGATTTCAAGGGCGCCGAAGAGTCCTTCCAACTCGTTGCTGCCGCGGTTCCCCTCAACGAGGTCTATAACGATCTGGGCGTCGTCCAGGCGCAGCGCCAGGACTACGTAGCGGCCGCAGCCAGCTTTCGCAAGGCGCTCGAGGGCGACGACGCCGACCCGGATTACCATTTCAATCTGGGCGCCGCCCTCTGGCGCGCCGCACAGTACTCCGCCGCCGCCGATAGCTTCCGCGCCGTGCTGGCCCGCAACGCCGCCGACAACGAAGCCACTACCCTGCTCGGCCGCACCCTGAAGAAGGACCCCCCCCGCCCTGGCGACACCAGGCCCGATGGCAAGCCGCGCCTGAAGACCAATTATGAAGAGGCCGCCTTCCGCCAGTTGCAGGCCGAATTAGGCATCAAGAAGTAGCGGCACAGCAAAGCTTCGCCGCAACCAGGACCCGCCACTCGTTTTTCCCAAAACTGCGAATCCTGCACAATCAGGTGGGGCGGACCCCGCGCGCGTCCCCCTGGACCCGCTCTTCGCCAACGCTGTCAGCATCATGCAAAGCGCGAGCGGGCCGACGGGGGCGTCTGTCCTACTTCGCCCCCGCCAGCTTTAGGACGTACGCCTGCCGCGCCGGCAAACTGGCCGATACCGCATCG
>JADGNS010000211.1 GCA_017883355.1 Candidatus Solibacter sp. | reverse complement strand
GTCACCAATACCATGGCCGAAGCCACCATCGCCATTCAAAGCGTCTATATGCCGATGCTGTTCCTCTCTGGCGCCACCGTGCCCTCGGCGATGCTGCCCGGTTGGGCGCAGACCGTGGCGCAGTTCATGCCGGCTTCCTACCTGGTCAGCGGCTTCCAGGGCATCTTCTTCCGCAATCGGAATCTGTGGGACAACGCCCCGGCCGTCTCCGCGCTGCTGCTCACTACGGTGCTCGGCTTGTTCCTGGCGACGCAACTGTTCCGCTGGGAGAAGGAAGAAAAGATCCGCCCGCGCAACAAACTTTGGGTCGCGGCCGTGCTGGCGCCGTTCGTGGCGATGGGCACGTGGCAATCTTACAGCAAGAGTCACCTGGGCAACAACGCCGCCCTGTTTCGCGAGTTGCAGCGCTCCGGCGTGTTCCTGATCCGCAACACGCGGATCTTCACGGGCGATGGCAAGGTCATCGAAAACGGCGCCGTGCTGGTGCGCGACGGCAAGATCGCCGCGGTCTACGAAGGTACCGCGCCGGATCCCGCTCAACTGAAGGCCGAGATCGTGGAAGGTGCGGGCAAGACCCTGCTGCCCGGCCTGATCGATACCCATGTCCATCTGGCGGCCTCCGGCGGCATCTCGACGGACAGCCAGGATAACGATTTCGAAAAGACCATGGCGCACTCCGCCGCCGCCATGCTCTATAGCGGCGTCACCGCGGCGCGCAGCGTCGGCGATGGTCTGGACGCCTCCCTCAAGCTGCGCAAATCCATCGCCGATGGCGCCAAACTCGGCTCGCAACTTTTTGTTTGCGGACCCATGTTCACCGCCGAGGGCGGTCACGGTACCGAGTTCCTGCAGCACCTGCCGGCCGCCGTCAAGGAGACCGTGAAGGCGCAGTTGGTGCGCACCCCCAAGACGCCCGAGGAAGCCCGTAAACAGGTCCGCGAACTCAAGGCCGCGGGCGTCGACGGCATCAAGGCGATTCTGGAAGCGGGCTGGGGCGATGGCATGCTCTACGACCGGCTCGACCTCCTCCTGGTCCGCGCCGTCTCCGAGGAGGCGCACCTCCAGCACCTGCCGCTGGCCACCCACACCGGCGACGCCCGCGACGTGGCCGACGCCGTGGAGATCGGCAGCGCCAGCGTGGAACATGGATCCTGGCGCGACGAGATCCCCGACAACTTGCTCGAACGCATGGCCAAGGAGGGCGTCTATCTCGACCCGACGCTGGGCGTTGCCGAGGCCTACGCCCTCTACTTCGGCGGCAAACCGGACCCCTTGAATCATTCGCTCGTCCAGCAGGTGGTGTCCGCGCGCCTGCTGAAGGGGACGCGCGAGTTCGTGACCTCCGGAAAGGGCGCGGACGCCGGCAAGGCGGAGTTGTTCCAGCGCGCCCTCGCCACCGCGCGCGCCAACCTGCTGCGCGCCTGGAAGGCGGGCGTCCCCTTGGTGATGGGTAGCGATTCGGGCAATCCCATGGTCTTCCACGGACCCTCCCTGCATCGCGAGCTGCAACTCTGGGTGGAAGCCGGAATTCCGGTGACGGTCGCCCTGCAGGCGGCCACCGTCAACGCCGCCAAACTGCTGGGCGCGACCGGGCGCATCGGAGCCATCCGCGCGGGGCTGGACGCCAACCTGCTGCTGGTGGACGGCAACCCGCTTCAGGAAATCGCTGCCACCGAACGAATCTCGCTAGTGGTCTTCAAGGGCGAAAGGATTCGCCGCGCCGCCCTCTTCGAGAAGTAGCGTAGCCTTTCAAGGCCGGGTGCCCTCTGGGCGGACCCCATTCCCTGGGGGCATGTCTTCTTCTCTGCGCTTTCTCTGCGTTCTCAGCGTCTCTGCGTTGAGTGGCATTCCGCCAACTTCCCAATCTCCTCCACCACCCTGTCTGGCTCCTCCATGGCAATGAAGTGCGACGCCTCCGGCAGCACGACTTCGCGCCCGTGGGCAAAGCGCGATGCCAGGTCCGGCGCCGTGGGCGACGCGGCCAGATCGAAGATTCCATGCTGCCGTTCCCTGCCGGCGCGCATCACCACGACCGGATGCTGTACCTGCGCAACCTCCGCATAGATGTTCGATCCCGGCTCTCTGGAGTTCTGATAGATCGATGCCTCCACCGCGGGCGGGCACGCCAGCACGAACTCCCCACCGCGCGGCAGCACGCCGTAGTTGCAATAATCCCGCAGGATTTCCGGACGCCAGCCGGAGAACGGAGGCCGCGCCTGGAAGCGCTCGAACATCTCCTCCGGCGACGCCCAGACATTGCGCCGCCGCAACGTGAACGAGGCGTCGGGAGGTGCGGTGCCGTAGTATTCCGCCGGGAAAATTGTGGGGTCTATCAGCAGCAGCGCGCGATAGGTGTACGGACGCAGCGCCGCGGTCTGCACCGTGGTGTGCCCGCCGCTCGAATGGCCGATGCCGATGGCATCGCGCACGTCCCAATGCTCCGCCACCGCCGTCAGGTCGCGCCCGAAGATTCGCCAGTGGTACGGCAGTTCGGGCTGGCTGCTGCGCCCGTGCCCGCGCGCGTCCACCGCCAGGCAGTGACGCTCCGGAAACATGCGTATGATGCGGTCCCAGCACCTGCCGTGAAATCCGGTGGCGTGCGCGAACAGAAACGGTGGATCTTCCCCGGGCCATTCCCACACAGCCAGCTCCGCTCCGCGCTCACCAACGAATTTCAACTCAGGGCTTCGATCCACCTCTGCATTTTCCCATGAGAGTGGCATAAGGCTCCGCCCGCCCGCACAAGGCGGAGCCTTATGCCACTGGTGCGAATCCGCCTGCGCAGGACCTTCCAGTTACGCGAGTGCGTGCTTGCAGTACTCCACGCACTTCTTGACTTCGCTCACTACGTCGGAGCCTTCGGGCGTGTTGTATTCGTACTCGATGCTGCCGGGGAACTTGTACTTGTTCTTCTTCATGAGCTGAAGAATGTCTTTCAGGGGGGTCTCCCCCTGTCCCCATGGCATGTTGGGACCTCCGCCGCCGGGTCCGCTGTTCTCGGCGGTGCTGCTGGGGCCTTTGCGGTCCTTCAGGTGGAGGCTGGCGATGCGGTCGTGGTACTTCTCGACCAGCGGCGCGGGAGACTGGCCGTTGACGCCGTAGTAGTGGCCGACATCGAAGTTGAGGGCGGTGTACTGTGATGCGGAAAGTACTTTGTCGAAACCGGAAGCGCCGCCCTGGCCGTGGGTGTGGAAAGCGATGTTCAGCTTGCGCTTGGCGGCATAGTCGGCGACCCGCTGGAGCAGTTTGTCATCGGTGGGCAGCTCCATGGTGACGTGGTTGGCGCCTAATGTCTGCGCCACGTTCCAGATGTATTCGTACTCGGCGTCGGGCATGTCCAGGGTCGGCGGGAGTTTGAAGGCGTAGATCTTCACCCCCGCGTCTTCGTACATTTTGCGGAAGGCCTTGTACTTGTCCATGGAGACCGAGGTTCGCCATTTGAACATCTCTTCGGCGGCCTTGCGTCTGGCTTCCTGTTGTTCGGGAGTCAGCGGCGCGCGGCCTCCGCCGCCCGGTCCACGGCCCCGGCCCTCTGCGCCCGGTGCTGCACCCGGTGCTCCGCCGGGAGCTCCGCCCGGTCCGCGACCCGGGCCTCCGCCGGGTCCACCCGGTGCGCCCATTCCGCGGCCCGCCGGGGCGGGCGAGCCGGCGTAGCTTTCCGCCACGTTGCTCATGAGCTCGACGCCGCTGATACCGCAATCGGTGCAATACTTGAGAACTTCCTCGGCGCTGGAGGGCAGGGAGCGAAAGCTGTACGTGATGGCGCCGATCTGGACTCCGCCGAAATTGGAGTTCGGCTTGGCCAGCAGGCTGGCCGCGGGCAGGGCCACGGCGGCCAGTTTTCCGAAATCTCGTCGCGTGAAAGTCATTTCCTATCCTCTCTAGAGTTTCACTTCCCAGCCCTTGCGATACGCGGGCTTGATCCACTTCGTGGCTTCCTTATTGTTGGTGAACTCTCCCTTGGCGTTGTCCCACATCAGCTTGCCTTCGTAGTGAATGGCAGCCGAGCCGAGCACCAGCCATTCGGTATAGGGTCCGGCGATGGAGAAATTGGAGCAGGCGGGCGCGCCGCCTTTGCAGGCACGGACCCAATCGCGGGTATGCGCCGAGTGGTTGGAGCCGGTGCTGGCGCCGGGAGAACGCTGCAGGTAGGGGTTGGGCAGTTTGTATTCGGCCCAACGGGACCCGGGGAGCAGGCCGACGCCTTCGCCGCGTCCGCTGGTGCCCAGGTAGCCCTTGGAGCCGACGAAGATGCTGTTATAGCCACTGCCCTGGCCGCCCATGCCGCGGCCGCCGCCACCACCAGCGCGACCGGCCGCACCGGGAGCGCCAGGAGCGCCGGCCGCACCGGGAGCGCCAGGAGCGCCGGCCGCACCGGGAGCGCCAGGAGCGCCGGCAGCACCGCGACCGGCAGCTTGCGCGCCACCGCCGGACCCCGCGAAGAATCCACCCTGCCCGGCCGCGGGACCCACCTGCGGGCCCTGGCCTGGGATCTTGCGGGCTTCTTCGGGTGTCATGCCAGGGGGCGTGTAGGCATCGCCGCCGGCATGGTGATACCAGTAGATGCTGACGGGAGGCATGCCGGGGCGTTCGGCGAAATCGTACTTGAGCGCGAGTTCATCGGGGAAGGTAAAGGCCGGGAGCGAGTTTTTCTTGATGCACTCGACGCTGAGCAGGTACTTGGGATCCAACTGGAGCGCCCAGTTGGCGGGACCGAGGATGTGAACGCCCCAGTCGCCGATCAGGCTGCTGCCGAAATCGTAGAATCCACGCCAATTGAAGGGCAGGTAGAAGCCGAAGTTCTGTTGGCCGCCAAAGCCGCCACCGCGTCCACCTGGGGCACCGGGGGCTCCGGCCGGTGGTGCGCCGGGAGCGCCAGGGGCGCCTGGCGCACCTGCTGCTGCGGCGCGTCCACCGCCACCGCCGCCGCGTCCGCCGCGCGCATTGCGCTCCTGGACGAACGTCTTGTAGGCCTCATCGCCTGCGGTGAACGGCCGGGCCGCGGAGCCGCCGAGCCAGAGATCCCAATCGAGTGTGTCGGGAACGGGTGTCGGGGGCGGGATGGTCACCATTTCCTGCGGCCAACTGGGCCGGCCGGTCCAGGCGTGGACCTCTTTGACCTCGCCGATCTCGCCGGCCCAGAAGATCTCGCAGGCGACGCGGGTGGCATCGTGCGAGTATCCCTGGTTGCCCATCTGGGTGGCGACTTTGTACTTTTCGGCGGCCTGCGCGAGGAGGCGGGCCTCTCCGGAGAGGCGGGTCAGCGGCTTCTCCACATAAACGTGCTTGCCGTGCTGCATGCAGGCCATGGCGCAGATGGTGTGCATGTGGTCGGGAGGGCCAACCACCACGGCGTCGATATCCTTGCCCTGTTTGTCGAGCATCTGGCGGAAGTCCTTGAACTTGACGGCTTTGGGGAAGCGCTCGAAGGACTCGCGGCCGCGGTCCCAATCGACGTCGGCCAAGGCCACGACGTTCTCTACGCCGGCGTGCGCCGCCATCAAATCGGAAGCGGGCTGTCCGCCCGCGCCGATGGCCGCGAGGTTGAGCTTTTCATTGGGCGATTTGTAGCCCGCCGCCTTGAGGGAGGTGGTACTGCCGAATCCGCCGCGGGGGATAGCTCCCGCCAGGAGCGAGCCGTAAAAGAAGTACCGTCTTGAGAATCCGTGCTGTGACATGTCAGAGACCTTTCCTTCCTGGTGGGGCGAACGCCCTCGTCCGGGGTGCCCCGGGCGCGCCGGCGCACGCACCGTCAGTTCCTACGGGGGACAAGATACCAGGGTATGAATGTAGTCTATGGCCGAGCAGTCCTATCCGCAAGTACGGAACAGTAACTGTGGCGGGCATTACCGTCGGGTACACGGTAATCCAGAGGTAATTTACGGTCCAGGTGTTATACTCATGTCGTTCATTCGCAAGGATTGGCGGTATTCAGCCATGCAGACGAAGGAAGCGGCAAACGGAGTTCCCAACGGAAGCGTTCGAGTGGACCCGGCGGTGGTTCGCGCGGAGTTGGAGAGGATCCTCACCAGTCCCCAGTTTCGCAACAGCAAGAGGCACTCCTGCTTTCTGCGCCTGGTGGTGGAGGAAACGCTCAACGGGGAATCGGGGCAGCTCAAAGAGCGCACCGTGGGCGCCCGGGTATTCGGACTCGATCCGGGATACGACACCAGTGCGAATCCGGTGGTTCGGGTATCGGCTGGAGAGCTGCGCAAGCGTCTGCTGCAGTACTACAACGCGCCGGACCACGGCGGGGAACTGCGGATCGATCTGCCGGCTGGTTCGTACGTGCCGGAATTCGGTCTGGCGCCGGTGGAAGCGGAACCGGTGTCGGCGCCGGCATCGCGAGGTTGGCGGCCCAGGGCGTTATATGGAGCCGCGGCGATTGGGGTGATGGCGATGGCAGTCCTGGGGCTCTGGCTGAAGCCCTGGGTTTCGGCAGACGCGTTCGAGCAGTTCTGGGCCCCGGTGTGGGACTCCCCGGGTCCGGCGCTACTGGTGGTGGCGGCGCGATCGCAAAGCGACGAGAGCGGGCGTCCGCCGGCGGAGCGGATGTCGATCAACGATGCCATGGCTCTGGCGAGACTGACGCCGGTTCTGGCGGCTCGCGGCAAGGACTTCCGGATTCTGACGCAGTCGGCCACGACGCTGGCGGACCTGAAGCAGGGCTCGGCGATTTTCATCGGGGCATTCAGTAACGAGCTTTCGATGCGATTGATGCGCGAGGCGCGCTTCAACTTCGAGGTGGATCCGGCCACGAACCTGCCGCGGGTCAGGGACCGGCAGAACCCGGCCAGCAGCCAGTGGCGGCTGGAGCGGGCGGCTGGCGACGCGGCCTTCACGGATTATGCGATTGTTTCGCGGGTTCGGGATCCGGCCACGGGGCACCTGGCGGTGGTGGCGGGCGGCATCACGGCGCGGGGCACGCGGGCGGTGGGCGAGTTTCTGAGCAGCGCGCAGGGGATGGCGGCGATTTCCCGGCAAAGCGCGAAGGAGTGGCATGGCAAGAACGTGCAGATCGTGCTCGCCATCCCGGTCACGGCGGCAGCGGCGGGACCTCCTCGGGTTTTGACGACTTACTGCTGGTAGGGAGTAAGAAAGAAGTAAGAAAGAAGAAAGAAGACGTCCGAGCTTCGCTCGGATGGACAAGGCAGAGCCTTATCCCACTGCTCTACGGGAGGACTTCGCGGCCGACGGCTAGATTCAACTGGCCGGCGGCGGTCAGGTAGGCGGCGACGAGATTGATGAAGGCGACTTCGGTGGCGCGGTAGTCGCGCTGCGCGTCCAGATAATCCACCAGCGACGCCTGGCCGCGCAGATACGAGAAAGACATGGTGTCGCGAACCCGCGTGGCGGTCGCCAGGTA
>JADGNS010000210.1 GCA_017883355.1 Candidatus Solibacter sp. | reverse complement strand
CATCTCACCGGGCGGGCTGCCTAAGCGCGGCATCGCCGAAGGCTGGATCACGCCGCTCGGCATCGAGGGGGACCTGCATGCGCACCCCCATATCCACGGTGGTCCGCTGAAGGCGATCCTGATCATTGCGTCGGAAGTGGTGGACGCCCTGGTGGCGCGCGGCTACCCGCTATTTTATGGAGCCATGGGCGAGAACCTCACCACGCGCGGCATCGATATCCGCGAGATCCGCATCGGCGACCAGTTTCGCGCCGGGGGCGCGCGGTTAGAGATCACGCACCCGCGCGGTCCCTGCTCGGCGCTGGATGTCTACGGGGAATCGCTCAAGCTCGAGGTCTACGACCAGAAGGTGAAGCAGCGCGATTTCTCCTCCGCATACTGGGGGATGAGCGGCTTCTACGCGAGCGTAGTGGCGCCGGGGCCGGTGCGCCCGGGAGACACCATATCGCTGCTCTCCAAACTGGCGTGACGCATGATCTCCTTTGAACCCGTAGCGGCGGCCCCGGACCCGGAAAGCGCGCGCTATTTCCTGGGACGCCTGCGGCAGGAGTTCCCCTCCGCCTACGCGCGCATCGTCTCCGCCCCCGCCGCGCTGCGCTGCGCCGTCAGCCTCTTCTCGTACAGCCGGTTTCTCTCCGAGAGCGTGTTGCGCGATCCCGAGCGCCTCCTGCACGTGGCCGCTTCACCCACCTTCAACAGCGTTCTCACGCTGGAGAACTACCGCGAGCGCCTCTACAGTTTTCTGGGTACGGGCGTGCCTTCGGCGGTGGACTTCGCGCGCTTCCGCCGCCGCCAGTTGCTGCGCATCCTGCTGCGCGATGTACAGGGCGCGGCCACCCTGTCCAATGTCACCGAGGAATTGTCCAACCTGGCCGACGCTATCCTGGACGTGGCCTACCGGCGCATCCGCGCGGAACTGGTGGCGCGCCACGGCGAGCCCCGCCTGGAAGACGGCGCACTGTGCGGCTTCAGCGTCATCTCGCTCGGCAAGTTGGGCGGCAAGGAGCTGAACTACAGCTCCGATATCGACCTCATGTTCGTCTACGGCGGCAACGGCGAGACGGACGGTCCGGCGGTACTGACCAACAAGGAATTCTACAAGAAGGTGGCTAACCAGTACACCGCGCTGCTCTCCTCCTACACGGCGGAGGGCCAGTGCTATCGGGTGGACCTGCGCCTGCGCCCGGACGGAACGCTGGGTGAGATCGCCGTCAGCGAGGACGGCGCGCGTTTCTACTACAGCGAGCGCGCGCGCGACTGGGAGAAGCAGATGTTGATCAAGGCGCGCATCTCGGCGGGAGAGAGCGAGCCGGGCGCCGCTCTGCTGGAGTTTGTGGAGCCGCTCATTTATCAAAGCTCGCTGGATTTCCGCGCGGTGGAGGCGGTCAGCGAGACCCGCCAGCGCATCAGCGAGAAACTGGCCGCCAAGCGGGGCGCGTCGGGCGGGCTGGACGTCAAACTGACGCCCGGCGGCATCCGCGACATCGAGTTCCTGGTGCAATGCCTGCAGCGCTTGCACGGGGGGCGCGAGCAATGGGTGCGCCACGGCGGCACCGTCTTCGCCCTCTTCCGCCTGCGCGACAAGGGCTTTCTTTCCGATGGCGAATACGCCCGCCTGTCGGCCGCGTACGCCTTCCTGCGATATCTGGAACACCGTCTGCAAATGGAAGAAGACCGGCAGACCCACACCCTGCCCAACAGTCCCGCGCGGCTGGACCTATTGGCGCGCAAGATGCCGGACGATGGAGCCGCCACGCTGAATGGCGAGGGCCTCAATCAGCGTCTCCAGGAGCACCTTTCGGCGGTGCGCGAGATCTATCATCGCGTGGTTCATGACTACCGCCAGCCGGCGAACGCCGGGAGCGAGCAGCGCGATGCCCGGCTCGAAGAGGCGGAGGCGCCGCCGCCGGACAGCAATCTGGACCGGGTGCTCGGAGAGCGTGCGCCTCGCCTCGCCAAGGCGCTCGCCAGCATCACTCTCCGCCGCGGACGGGAGCGCTTCGAGCATTTTCTGGAAGAGGCGGTGGCCGTGCCGGAGCTGCTGGCGCGCCTGGAAGCGTCGCCCGGCGGAGTGTTGGACATCTTCGAACACAGCGCCCACTTCGCCGACCAGCTTCTGCGCTACCCGGAGCTGCTGGAGGAAATCGGCGAGCCGTTCCAACTGGAAGGCGGTCCGCTGCAGGACGGCGCCGCGCTGCGCCGCTTCTACCGCCGGCAGATGTTGCGCATCCAGTGCGAGAGCATGCTGGGGGGGGCGCCTATCTTCGAGACGCTCGGGGAGACCAGCGTGCTGGCCGATAGCGTGATCGCCGCCGCCTACCGCATCGCGCTGGCCGAAGCGCCGCCGCCGGCCAACGCCGCCTATCTCGCCAAAGACCAGATGATGGTGATCTGCCTCGGCCGCCTCGGCATGCGCGAGTTCGACCTGGGCAGCGACGCCGACGTCAACTTCGTCATCCCGGATGACGACGCGGGCGAACAGGTCTTCTGGACCGGCGTAGCCGAGCGGGTCATCCAGACGCTGAGCTCCTACACCGGCGGAGGGGTGATGTTCGCCATCGACACGCGCCTCAAACCCAACGGACGCGCCGGCGACCTGGTGCAGACCGAGGGCGCTTACAAGGCGTATTTCGCCGAGAAGGCGGAGGCTTGGGAAGGCATCGCCTACATGAAATCGCGCGCCCTGGCGGGCAATATCGAGCGCGCCACGGTGTTTCTGCACGAACTGCAGGACGTGGACTGGCGGCGCTATGGCCAGAGCATGCGCTCGCGCCACGAGCTCGGCGAGATGCGCGCGCGGCTGGAGCGCGAGCAGGGCGCGCGCAATCCCCTGAAGGCCGGCGTGGGGGGCTATTATGATATCGACTTCGCCCTGATGTATCTGCGGCTTCGCGGGGCGGGCATTTTTTACAAGGTGCTGAATACGCCGGAACGCATCGAAGTCATCGAGAAGATGGGACACCTGACGGCCGAAGACGCCAACTTTCTGCGCGATGCGTCCACGTTCTATCGCGCGCTGGATCACGGACAGCGCCTCTCCACGGGACATGCCGAAGGCAGTTTGCCCACCTCGCAGGCCCAGTTTGAGGTGCTCACCGAATTGGTCAATCGCTGGACTCCGGTTCACCTGCACCAGCAGCCCCTGGACATCACGTTGGGAGAAATCCGGCGGCGCACGCGCGAGTTCTTTCAGCGGCTGTTCGGAGGCGCGTGATGATGGATTCCCCGCAGAGACGCAGAGACGCAGAGATAAGCGCAGAGATGACACTGAAACGTCGGACGGTCCTCTTGGTCCGTCGTTGCCCCAGTCGCTCGCTCCTTCGGATCCCAATCTCATTCGCGTTCTCTGCGCTTATCTCTGCGCCTCCGCGTCTCTGCGGGGAATCCGTCTTTCCGTTCTTTCCGGCCTTCCCATGCCACGCGTAAAACTCTCGCGCTTCCTCGCCTCCGTCCTGGCAGTGGCCGGGACGCTGGCGCTGTACCGCCTGGTGCTGTCGGTGAACAACACGACGGTGGCGCTCTCGCTGCTACTGGTTGTTCTCGGTGTCTCGGCGCGCTGGGGGCTGGCCGAGGCCACCGTGGCGTCGATTGTTGCGGTGCTCGGGCTGAACTACTACTTCCTGGAGCCGATCGGCACCTTCAGCATCGACGATCCCCAGAATTATGTGGCACTGGCGGCGTTCCTGGTGACGGCGGTGACCGCGAGCCAGCTCGCCGAACGAGTCCGGCGGCGTGCGGCGGAGGCCGAGGCGCGGCGCCTGGAGATCGAACGGCTCTACGAACTGGTGCAGGCCATGATGCTCAGCGGCAACGCGCGGCGCACCATCCGGGAGTTCGTACAGCGCGTGGTGCAGGTGTTCGGGTGTGAAGCGGCGGCCTTCTACTACCGTCCGGGCGAGGAGTTCTTCCGGTCGGGACCGGAGAGCAACCCGGTTACCGACCACGATCTCCTCGCCGCCGCCGAAGTCGAGGAACTCTCAGTGAACGCCGGCCGCTCGCTGGCCACGGCGCCGGTCCGCCTGGGCGGACATCCGTTGGGAGCCATGGCGCTGCTCGGCCCGTTGCCCTCCGACCAGAGCCTGCGGGCCATCGTGAACCTGATCGCCATCTCCGTTGAGAAGGCGCGGGCCATCGAAGACGCCAGCCACGCCGAAGCCGCGCGCCAGAGTGAGGTACTGAAATCGGCGCTGCTGGATTCCCTGGCGCACGATATCAAAACGCCGCTGACTTCGATTAAAGCAGCGGTCACGAGCCTGCTGGGCGCGGCGGCCGGAGCCGATCGCGAGTTGCTCACCATCATCAACGAGGAAGCCGACCGCTTGAACCAGTTGGCGGCCGAAGTCATCGCCATGGCGCGCGTCGAGGCCGGCAAACTGCACCTCGACAAGCGCGCGGTGACCGCGGCGGAACTGCTCGAGACCGCGTTGGGGGAACTCTCCGGCGTACGCAGGGCGCGGCCGGTCACGGTCCTGGTGGCGCCAGACCTGCCGCGCGCGGAGTGCGACCCCGAACTGGTGCAGCAGGTGGTGAAGCAATTGGTGGAGAACGCGTTCAAGTATTCGCCCGAAGCCTCTCCACTCACCATTTCCGCGGTGCGCAAAGGTGAGAAGATCGTGATCGGAGTTGCCGACCGAGGCGCCGGCATCGACGAGGACGAGCGCGCGCGCATCTTCGACAAGTTCTTCCGCGGCCGCCGCTACCGTTTCGAGACCAAGGGTACCGGCATGGGACTGGCGATCGCAAAGGGGATTGTGGAAGCGCACGGCGAGAAGATTTGGGTGGAGAGCGAACCGGGGCAAGGCTCGGCTTTTTACTTTTCGCTGCCGGCGGCCCGGGGAGGAACGACTTGAGCGCAGGCAAGATCCTGGTAGTGGACGACGATCCGCAGATCCGCCGTGTGATGAAGGCGACGCTGGTGGGGCATGGCTACGAGGTGGTGGAAGCGCGCACCGGGGAGGACGCGCTGGAAAAGTTTCCCCAGGAAATGCCCGCCCTGGTGCTGCTGGATATGAACATGCCCGGCATCGGGGGCCTCGAAACCTGCCGGTCCATCCGCTCCGGCTCGGACATTCCGGTGATCATCCTTTCGGTGCGCAATACCGAGAAGGACAAAGTGGCCGCGCTCGATGCCGGCGCCGACGATTACGTCACCAAGCCATTCGGCATCGAGGAACTGCTGGCGCGGATTCGCGCCGCGATGCGTCGCTCGCCGTCCTCGGCGGAAGGCGGTCCGCACGGCTACACCGCGGCGGACCTGGAGATCGATTTCGACACACGCAAAGTACATGCCAACGGCAAGGACGTGCGCCTGACGCCGAAGGAGTTCGACACCTTGCGCTACCTGGTGGCGCACACCGGCCGTCCCGTGACCCATCGCGAACTCCTGCAGGCGGTGTGGGGCCCCGACTACGGCGACGAGCCCGAATACCTGCGCGTCTTCATCAACCAACTGCGGAAGAAGATCGAGGCCAATCCAGGCAAGCCCAAATATATCCTCACGGAGCCCTGGGTAGGGTACCGCTTCGCGGGATAGATGCCAAGGGCGCGGCCGGGAAACGCTCCCTAACGGTCGCGGCTCGGATTGGTGCGGCTCGGATTGGGGCCCGGTCGCCACCTGCAACCGGCGCCACGGGGTAGAATCAAGAATTGCCAGACTTCCTCGTAACGGTGGTAATACCCACCCTCGCTGCGGATTCGAGGCTACTGGAGTGCGTGCAATCTCTCTCCCGGCAGACGAGGCCAGATCTCGAAGTGGTGATCGTCGACAATAGCGGCCACGGCCTGGTACGCCGGAACGGGACGGCGCCGGGCGCGCGCGTGATTGAGAATACGCGCAATGCCGGCTTCGGCGCGGCCATCAACCAGGGGCTTCGCGCCTCCACGTCCCTCTTTGTGGCCACGCTCAATGACGATGCCGTGGCGCATGCGGACTGGCTGGGCGCGCTGGTCTCCGCACTGGAAGCCCGTCCCGACGCCGGCATGTGCGCTTCGCAGGTGCGCCTTTTTGGTGAACCCCGACTGGATTCCGCCGGCATGCTGGTGGGGCGCGACGGCAGCAGCAAGCAGCGGGGGCACGGGCGCCTGCCGGACGATTTTCCGGTGCTGGAAGAAGTCCTGCTGGCCAGTGGCTCGTCGGCCCTTTACCGGCGCAGTATGCTGGAAGACATCGGTGGCTTCGACGACGATTTCTTCCTCTACTGTGAAGATACCGATCTCGGCCTGCGAGCCCGCTGGGCCGGTTGGAAGTGTCTGTATGTTCCCCAGGCCGTGGTGGAGCACCATTACTCGCATTCCGCGGGGCGCGCCTCGCCGCTGAAGGCTTACCTGGTGGAACGCAACCGCCTGTTCGTGCTGGTCAAGAACTTCCCGGGGCGCATGCTGCTGGCCGCTCCGTTCGTCGCCTTCGCGCGATATTTGTGGCACGCCTGGTACATTTTGAAGGGCAAGGGAAGCGCCGCGCGATTCCGCGCCGAGGGCAACGCCGGGCCGCGGATGCTGTGGTACGTGGTGCGCGCGCACGCCGCCCTGCTGGGCAACCTGGGCCGCCTGTGGCGGCAGCGGCGTGAGATCCGCGCACGTGCCCGCATCACCCCCGCCGTCTTCCGGCATCTGCTGCGCAGTCACGCCATCGGCGCCAGAAGGATGGCTGCGCTGTGAACCCGCACGGCACACCCGACTCCCTGCTGGTCATCGTACCCGCCCTCAACGAGGAGGCGGCGATTGGCGGCGTGGTCCGCGAAATCCACCAGCACGTTCCTGGAGTTCCGGTGCTGGTGATCGACGACTGCTCCTCGGACAGCACGATTGCGGTGGCTCGCGAGGCCGGCGCCGAGGTGTTGCCCATGCCCCACCATCTCGGTCTGGGCGGCTGCGTGCAGGCGGGGTACAGGCTGGCCTGGGAACTCGGGTACCACTACGTGATCCGGGTGGATGGCGATGGGCAGCACAACCCCAGCGATATTCCCCGCATCTTCGAGAAACTCAAGACCACGGGCTGCGAAATGGTGATTGGCTCGCGCTTCGTGGACGAGAACGGTTCGAGGACGGGCACGGTCCGCTCGCTCGGGATCCGCTTTTTTCGCCTGGTGCTGCGGCCGGTGCTGGGCAAGGAGGTGCACGATCCCACGTCCGGCTTCGTCGGGGTCAACCGGCTCGCGTTGAACGTGTTCCGGCAAAGTTTCCCGCTGGAATACCCGGAGATTGAAGCCCTGGTGGTTTTGCAGCGCCGCCGTTTTCGTTTCGAAGAGGTGTCCTGCAAGATGCGCCCGCGCACCACCGGCCGCTCATCCATCACGGCCCTCAAGTCTCTCTACTACGTCTTGCACGTGCTGCTGGGAGTATTTGTCAACGTATTGAAATTCGATCGCCGCTATCACCGCGCG
>JADGNS010000209.1 GCA_017883355.1 Candidatus Solibacter sp. | reverse complement strand
GGCAAGGCCGCCGAAGGCGACATGTTGAACCAGAGAAACTCGTTCTCCAGGGTGGCGCCGGCATCGCGCACGCTTTCCGGCCGGTCGCGCGCCAGTTCATCGAACTGGTCGGGATCCACCGAGGAAATCAGGTGCAGCTCGCCGCGCTGGAAGCGCAGCAGCTCCAGGTCGCGGTTTTGCTGGATGTCGAGCCGGATGGAATCCAGGTACGGCAGCCCGCGGCCGGAGCGGGTCTTCCAATAGTGCGGATTGCGCTCCAGGCGCAGCCACGCGCCCGGCTTGTGCTCCGCCATGCGGAAAGGCCCCAGCACCGCCCGCTCCTTCAGGGACGACCGGCGCGACAGGATGCAGATTTGATCGAACAGCCGCACGCCGCCGGCCAGCGGGGACGGGGTGCGGACGGTCACCGTGTGCGGCCCGGAAGCGGCAGCGCTCGCCGGCCCTCCTTCGGTGCGCAGCCCATCGCCTACCGGGGAGTGGAGGTTCGGGTCCATCAGGGTTGCCACGGTGTAGACCACGTCGTCGGCGTCAAACGGCGTACCGTCCGAAAACACGACGCCAGGGCGCAACTGAAACCGGATGGCCTTCCCGCCATCCAGCACCTTCCACGAGGTGGCCAGTGCCGGCTCGGGTTGCTGGGTCGCGCGGTTGACGCGCACCAGAACTCCACCGGTCAGGTAGCGGACCATCTCGCTTGCGTCGTCATCCACCAGGGCGGGATGAAACGTGCGCGGTTCGCTGCGCAGCGAGAGGCGGAGCTCCCCGCCCCACTGCGCTACAAGCGGCTGCGCGGCAGCCAGAAACGCCAGCACAAATAAACAAAGCGTCATCAATGAGCGCGCCGCCGCTCCCTGGCGGGGTGCCCTCCGGACGCGGCGGGCGCTGAACCGAACTGGGGAAGCCAGTTCCCGCCGATCGCTCCCTAACGGTCGCGGCTCTGTAACCATCTGCAAACACGCGGCATTCCAATCAGAGCCGCGACCGTTAGGGAGCGTTTGCCGCGACAGAACCGCATAATGCGCTGACAATAACGCCGCTTTGGTCAGTTCAAGTCTCATCGAACGTCCTCCACGGAGGGCTGCGCGACATGGCAGCAGCTCAGGGTCACAATCAGAAGCACCAGGGGCGCCGCCACCCACGGCTGGTGCGCGAGCGAGGGCAGATTTTGCAGGTCGCGCAACAGGTTGCCCCACGAGGGCATCGGCTCGGCGATCCCCAGGCCCAGCAGAGATAGGTTACTCTCGCTGAGCAGGAAGACCGGCGCAGTCACCCAGAACTGCGCGCATGCTATCGGGGCGAGGTTGGGTATGACGTGCACCAGGGCGAGACGCGACGCGCCACAACCCGCGGCACGCGCGGCCAGTACGTAATCGGAGCGGAGCTCGCTTGCGACCGCCGCCGTCAGAATTCGCGCCGGCGCCGCCCAGCCGAGACTCCCGAGCAGCGCAAAGATCACTCCGGCCGACACCGCGGGCGACGTGTTGAGTGGCAGGATGGCGCGCACTGCCAGCAAGAGAAAGATCCAGGGCAGCGCCAGCACCAGGTCGATGGCGATCATGGCGGCGCGTTCCCAGACGCCCCCCGCGAGAACGGCCGTGACGGCCACTGCCAGCGCCAGCCCGACCGAAACCAGAGCCGCCGCGGGCGCCAGCACCAGCGAGATCCGGCCCCCGTAGAGGAGGCGGGCGAACCGGTCCCGTCCGATGGCGTCGGTGCCCAGCAGGTGTCTGCCGGACGGCGCCGCGCGCACTTCGTCGCGAAACTGCCGGTCGTAGGGAAACGGCGCGAGCAACTCGGCGCCGAGCATGACGCCGAAGATCGCGAGCAGTGCGAGTTTCGCCGCGCGCCGCATCACGCCCACCGGCACACCATGGCGCGGCCCGCGTCCGCGCACAAGTTGGCCGCGCAGGTGACCGCGGCGGCCAGCATGGTGAGAGGAACCAGCACGGGCAGATCGCGTGCCATCGCGGCTTGCCAGACCAACTGCCCGATGCCGGCCGAGTCGCACAACGCTTCCACCGGGACCACCGCTCCGGCGGCCACGCTCACCGAGATGCCGGCCAGGGCCAGCAGTTCGGGAGCCGCCGGCAGGCAGACGTGGCGCAGCGCCAGCGCGCCGGGCCCGATACCCCGCGAGCGCGCCGCCAGCACGTGGGGCCGCTGCCATCCAGCCGCCAGAATGCCGCGCGCGTAGCGCATCACCCTCGGGAACAGCACGGCGGCCAGTGCCCAGGCAGGCCCGGCTTCGAAGTACATGGCCAGAATGGCGACCACCGCCGCCGGCAGGCATAGCAGGCCGCCGGTCACCAGGGTCATCGCGATATCCAGCCCGGCCCGCCGTACCCATAGCCCGGCCAGACAGAGCAGCGCCGATGCGGCCCAGGCAATCGCCAGCCCGGCGGCCAGAGTTCGCCAGGTGACTCCGGCGCGCTGCGACACCAACTCGCGAACCGGCCGGCGCAACGAGATCGAGGAACCCCAATCGCCTCGCAGCAAACCGGTCAGGCAGCGCCAGAGACTGGGCGCGGAGACCTCGGTACGGATGGCGGCGACGCTACCCTCGCTGAGCCGCAAGTCCAGTTGGCGCTCGTCCATGCCGAATCCCGGGGCCAGGCGCACGAGTGCGGTGGAAAGCACGGCTGCGCCCGCCACGGTCAGCAACAGCAGGAGCAGGCGGCGCGCCGCCATTTTCGCGAACTCACGCATGCGCCGCCCCGTAAGCCGCGGCCAGAAGGTCCTCGGCGTCGTAGCCATCAATCGGAAAGAGCGCCGCGCCGATTCTCACCTTCCAGCCGGCCTGGTGAAAGACGCGCTCGATGCGTGATTTGGTTTCGCCGGGCGCCGACGGCGCAAAGTCGGCCAGCACCACGATAAAGGAATCGCCGCTCTGCGCAATGAAATCGTATTCCCGGCAGGCGCTGCGCAACGCTCCGGCAATCCGCTCCGCGGGCGGGCCGCAGGCATTCAGGCCTTCCACGGCGCACTCGAGCACCGCCAGCCTGCCGTGGGAACGCCGGATGCGCGCTACTTCCGCATCCAGACGCTCGAACAACGCACGCGAGTTCGCGGCCTCCGCGCGGCGGAACGCGCGCGCGTTCTCGACGCATGCCGCAAGCTTCCAAGCCAACCCGCGGAGTGCCGCGAAGTCGTCTTCGGCGAATTCGAGGCGCGCCGCCCGGTAGAGCGACAGCACCCCGATCAGCCGGCCATTCCATTCCAGAGGCACGGCCATCGCCAGGGCCAGCCCCTCGCCCGCATGCGGTTCCCGATTGAACGCCGGCGAGCGAGCCGCGGCCACCCGTCCCACAAGCCCCGTGCCCCGCGTGTATTCCGGCGACGCCAACTCCTGGAATGCCAACCCCGCCGCGTAAGCGCAGGCCAGCCGGCTGTCTTCTTCCAGGTGGACCGAAATGGCCTGGTACTCGATGACGCGCCCGAGCTCGCGATCGAGTGTAGAGAGGGTCTCGTCCAGATCGAGCGAGGTACCCAACTGCCGATACAGTTCACACAGGCGCTCCACATCCATCTAATCGGCGAAATGCCGAGGAACTTTAGCAAAAACATACCTCTTTTTGAGACTGCGGTCGACCTCACAGACTGCGGGCTTGGCGCCCCCGCCGTTAAAGCTTCCCTCCCTTTTGGCCGATATCAGGATCAGCCGAATGTCCGCCGAACCACAATCGTGCTTCCTGGGAGTGGCCGCCATCATCGCCAGCCCCGAAATGCGGCGCACCATGGAACTGGCGGAACGCGTGGCGCGCACCTCCGCGTCGGTTCTGATTGTCGGCGAGACGGGGTCCGGCAAGGAAATCGTCGCGCGCGCCATCCATCACTACTCCCTGCGCTGCTCCAAACCCTGGGTGGATATCAACTGCGGCGCGCTGCCCGAGCAGCTCATGGAAAGCGAGCTCTTCGGCCATGAGCGGGGCGCCTTCAGCGGCGCCGATACGGCCCGGCCCGGGCTTTTCGAGATGGCACACACCGGCACCCTCTTCCTGGACGAGGTCGGCGAGCTGGAGCCGCGCATGCAGGTGAAATTGCTGCGCGTCCTGGATGGGGTGCCCTACTACCGGGTGGGCGGCACGAAAAAGGTCTCCGTCAACACGCGCATCCTGGCCGCCACGAATCAGGATCTGGAACAAGGCGTGCGCTCCGGCCGCTTCCGCGGCGATCTCTACCACCGCCTCAACCAGTATCAGATTCGCGTGCCGCCGCTGCGCGAACGCCGGGAAGACATCGTGCCCATCGCCCAGTACTTTCTGGCGCAGCACAGCGCCCAGGCGGCGTTTTCCAAATTGGCCGAGGACTTGCTCCGCGCGTGGCCCTGGCCGGGCAATGTGCGCGAGTTGCGCAACGTGGTGACCACCGCGCTCATCCACTGCCGGGACTACGTGATCGACGCCGCCGACCTGGGGCTTGCCGAACGCCTTCCCCAGGCCGGTCCGCGTGCCTCCACCGATTTGAGCCTGGATGGCTTGGAGCGCGACGCGATTATCGAGGCGCTCCGCAAAACCGGCGGACGCTGCCAGCAGGCGGCCGACCTGCTAGGCATCTCGCGGCGCACGCTCAGCCGCAAGCTGAAACAATACGGACCCTTGGCCCGAGGGGAGAGCTTGACTTATGAAAACGTCCACGGCTGACCGCCGCACCCAGTCCCGTCAACCAATGGAAGGAGAGATCCGCCTGCGCCAGTCCGGCGCGATGGCCGCCCCATTCACGGGGCGCCTGGTGGATGTGTCGCCGCAAGGCTTTCGCACCCGGCACTCCTGCCTGACGCTGGCGTCGGGAGATCGCGTGGATTTCGAGTTTCACGGCCGCAGCGGCGCTGCCCGAGCCATGTGGACCAGGATCGTGGACAGCGAAGCGGAAACCGGCTTCAACATTCTTCGCGAGGCGAACTGAGCGGCAGGCAGTTGTCGCGCTGCACGGGAGTTGCCACGGCTTCGGCCAGCCTTCCGAGGCTGACCGTGCGGGCAGCTTCGCCATGATGCCGGCGCTTCATTTCGTACATGCGGGCATCCGCCTTAGCCAGCAGTTCTTCGGCGTCGCGGCCATCTTCGGGAAAGCACGCGGCGCCCGCGCTCAAGCGCAGAAAGTCCACGCCACAGATCCGCCTGCCCGCTTCCTCCACCAGACGATCCAGATCGCGGATGCGCTGTTCGACAGTGGGTGTTTCCGCGTCCGCCAGCAGCAAGACAAATTCGTCGCCACCCATGCGCGCCACGCAATCGCCCTTGCGGCACGACTGTTTCAGGACCTCCGCCGTTTCCCGCAGGACGAGGTTGCCGGTGGCGTGACCGAATTCGTCGTTGATCTTCTTGAAGCCGTCCATGTCGGTCACCAGGATGGCCAGGCGTCCGCCTTGCCGGGCGGCATTCTGCAATCCCGCCTCCAGCCGCTGGAACAGCATGCGCGTGTTGGGCAACCCCGTAAGGCTGTCGGTGGCCGCGGTTTTTTCCGCCTGCCGGAATCGCAGGGCGTTCTCGATGGTCAGCCCCGCTTTGGAGCTCACCGCCATCAGCACTCGCATGTGGTCCTTGGTGAAGGCTCCCGCGTCGCGGTGGTACAGCGTCAGCGCGCCGATCACGCCCTGGATTCCAGGCAGCGGAACCGACAGCGCCGCGCGGTGCACGCTGAACCGGGCGGGATCGTTCAGATAGCCGGGCTCCACCGACGGATTTCCGTTGACGATCGGCTTGTTATGCTGCACCACCCACCCGGAGATGCCTTCCCCCAGCGGGATGGCCAGCGACAAAAACAGCGCGGCATCTTCGCCGGAAGCGTAGCGCGCCACCAGCCGGGAGCTTTCCGCCGTATAGATTGCGATGCCGTGGTGCGGGATGAGCGCCTTCAGGCGGGACGCCAGCAAGGCCAGAGTCTCATCCACGCGCAGCGAGCTGCCCAGTTCGTGAGTCAGCTCGAGCAAGGCCTGAAACTCCTGCCGCGCCGCCGCGATCGAATCGATGAAGCCCGGCGCGGCCGCTTGCGGCGCGGCCGACGACGGCTCGAACCCGGCCGCCGGCCCGCCGCCGTTTTCGATCTTCACACCGGTGGAGAGCTTGAGCGTTCCCGGCCCCTCTTTGCGCGCCAGTTGTTCCAATTCCCGGTAGCGCCGGTTGAGTAGCTCCACCACCCTCGGATCGAAGCTCTTGCCGCTCTCCTCCACCACCTTGGCCATGGCTTCGTCCAGCGGCAGCGCGCGCCGGTACTGCCGGTCGCTGGCCAGCGCGTCCAGGCAATCGACTGCCGCCACGATCCGCGCGCCAATCGGGATCTCCTCGCCCTTCAAGCCGTATGGGTATCCCGTGCCATCCCACTTCTCGTGGTGCGCCCGCACGATCGGCACCACCGGATACGGAAACTGTACGCTCTCCAGGATCTCCGCCCCGACCACCGGATGCACCTTCATCTTTTCGAATTCTTCCGGCGACAGCCTGCCCGGTTTCGAGATGATGTGCTCGGGCACGGCCAGCTTTCCGATATCGTGCAGCAGGGCCCCCGCGTCGATCGCGCGCCGTTCATCCTCCGGCAGTCCGAGTTCCCGGGCCAGTTCGCGGGCGTACACCTGGACGCGGCGCAGGTGTCCGAACGTGGTGCCATCCCGCGCGTCAATCGCCAGCGTCAGCGTCTGGATGGTTCTGAGGTGCAGATCCGCCACTTCGGCTACATGGCGCTTCTCCTCCTCCAGGCGGCCGAGATACAGCCTGTAGGAACGGTACACCAGGTAGACGATGGGGAAAACCAGGACCGCGGTTTCCCATCCGGCATACTCGTTCCAGTAGTGAAACAACCCGGCCAATGCCCCGCCCGCCAGGTAATGCGGCGCGGTCCAGAAGAAATTGTCGCGCCACAGCGCCGTGAATTGCTTGCCCTCCGACAGGGAGATGATGGCCGCCACCGAAACCGTGTTCGAAAGGAAATACGCCGCCGAAGCTCCCAGCAACCGGAAGGGCACGGCGTCCGGCATCCAAACTGCGTGGTAAACGAGGAATGCCGCCGCCGAACAGATCGCCTGGCTGCCGAACGCAAACAGCACCTGCACGCCGCGGGGACGCTTGCGCGCCCGCAGCACAAGCTGCGCTACCCCGCTGGTGCAAGCCGTGGCCACGGTCTGGGCGAGCGACAAGTCCGTGATCGCGGCCAGAATAAACAGGTAGTTGACCGACAGGGTGCCGGTGATGCCAGGCAGGCCCACTTTGAGATTCGAACACAGGATGCCACACGCCAGGTACAAGAGAAACTGGCCCATGTTGGCGGTATGCCACAGGTGCGCGCTGTAGCCGGTCACCGCCACACCAGTCACCATAACCGCCAGGATGTAGACTCTGGCGGCAAAAGGCAAATGTCCGATATTCTTTTTTTCAGCGCCCATTCCCACAAGCCGGCG
>JADGNS010000208.1 GCA_017883355.1 Candidatus Solibacter sp. | reverse complement strand
TCGTGCGCCCTCGAGCCCTCAAAAATGTAGACGCGCAATGGCTGCCCCACGCAGATCACGGCGCTGGAGCCGTCCTCCAATAGCGGTCTCCAAAACAAGCTCAACTCGGTGACGCGCGCGCGCGAATACGCGTAGTAGCCCAGCCCCACGGCCGCCACCGTGGCCAGCGCGAGGGCCATCCCGATCAGGCGCTGCCGCGTCACGCCCGGGACGGCGCGCGCTTTCTCTTCGGGCGGAGCCGGCGCCGCCGGCTGAATCGGCGCACGGCGAAATTCCGGCAGGTAGGAGCCCTGCGGCAACACCACGCGGATCTCGTTTTCGTGGCCCGGCTCCTGGTAGTATTGCGCCAGTTTCTTGCGGATCTCGGCGGCGGTGGTGCGGACCACGGAATCGTGGTTGGTGTCGTAATCCGGATCCCGCTGGAAGACCTCGTATCCGATGGTGCGCTCTTTCACGCGATCGGAGTGGTTCCCCAGGTAGGCCTCGACCACGTAGCGCAGCAGCGACTGGCACCGCTTGCTGGTCCGGAAGTGCGGACTCTCCAGGAGCCGGCCGAGTTGCTCACCAACGGCGGTGTCGTCCGGGGCCGGTGCCACCGGGACATTGGTCTCCAGGCTATGGTCGTTCGTAGTAAAGCCCCCAATGTCCCGAATTTTATCACAATGGATAGCGTATAGAGCCCCATTTCCCAGGCATCACTGCGACGTGAATAACCTTCTTACTATTCAAACAGTTGGCGACGTTCTATACGTTGTTTCTACGCTTCCGTCGTAGACGCGCGTGGCGAATGGGGCTACCGTACCTATGGCTTTGCTAATGACTTGGTCCAGAGTGTTTCCTCCTGGTGTTTGGATTGCAGCTCTGTTTGTCTGGAGTCTCGCCGGGCAACCCCTTCCGCGCGTACAGGTGGTTTTGGTTGGCGATTCTACCGTGAATGACGGCGGAGGCTGGGGGCCGGGCTTTCGCGCCTGGTTCGGCGCCAGCGTAGAGGTGGTCAACCTGGCCAAGAACGGCCGGAGTTCCAAGAGCTTCCGTAGCGAGGGGCTTTGGGCCCCCGCGCTAACCGGCAAGCCCGACTATATTCTGATCCAGTTCGGGCACAATGACGGGCCCGGAAAAGGCCCGGACCGCGAGACCGATCCCAGCACCACGTTTCGCGAAAACATGGCCCGCTACGTCGACGAGGCGCGCGCCGCCGGGGCGCAGCCGGTGCTGGTCACTTCGATCGTGCGCCGGATCTTCACCGAAGACGGCAAGGTCAAACGGGATTCGCTTGTGCCCTACGTCGAAGCCGTCCGCGAGTTGGCCGCGGAGAAGAAGGTCCCGCTGATCGATCTCTACTCGTTGACCCTGGCCCAAGCCGAGAAACTGGGCGCTGAAGGCTGCGCGGAGATCGACGCGCGCCTGCCCGATGGCAAGCGCGATCAGACCCACCTGGGGCCCAAAGGGCGTCAGGAAATCGGCCGGATGGCCGCGCAGGAATTTGTGAAGCTGATGCCGGCCATGCGGAGTTACGCCGCCGCTCCGGATCGGCCCTAGGAGAATTGCGATGAAGTTACGATACCTGGTTGTATTCGCTTTGGCACTTCCTCTTGCTCTATCCGCGCAGGAGTTTCGCGGCGCCATCAGCGGCGCGGTCACCGACGCCACGGGCGGCTCCATCGCCGGGGCGAACATTACCGTCACCGAGATCCGCACCAACACCAGGATCGAAGCGGTGACCGAATCCACCGGCCAGTACACGGCGCCCTTCCTGCTGCCTGGCGACTACGATGTCTCCGCCAAAATGGCGGGCTTCAAGGAATATGTCCGCAAGGGCATTCACGTGGGTGCCGGTGAGCGCCCGGTGATCGATATCCGGCTGGAAGTGGGCGACGCCGCGGTGTCGGTGGAAGTCACCGCCGAGGCGCCCCTGGTCAATAGCGAGAATGCCAGCATCGGCCACGCCATCACCACCAAGGAAGTCGAGGACCTGCCACTCAACGGCGGCTCCCCGTGGATGCTTTCCCAGTTGGAAATCGGCGTCATCTACAGCCCGTTCAACTCCACTTCGAGTGTGCAGCAGACGTACGATTCGTCGAATAACTTCTCCATCGCGGGCACTCCCACCCAATCGAGCGAGATGCTGCTCAACGGCGCGCCCAACGCCACCTGGGACATGCGGTCCGCCTACACGCCGCCCAAGGATGCGGTGTATGAAGTCCGCACCACCGTACTCAATACCGATGCCAGTTTCGGCCACACGCGGGGCGGCACCATCAACATGGTGATGAAGTCCGGTACCAACGAACTGCACGGCAGCATGTGGGAGAACATGCAGCCCTCCAACCTCACCGCCAACAGCTTCTTCAACAATGCCAAGGGCCTCGGCAACCCGCTGACCCACTATAACCAGTACGGCCTCACCGCCGGCGGACCGGTCTACCTTCCCAAGATCTGGAACGGCAAGGACAAGCTGTTCTGGTTCTTCGCCTGGCAGAACGACAAGAATACGCAGCCGTTCACCGCGCCGCCAATCAGCGTTCCCACCGACGCCGAACGCCGCGGCGACTTCTCGCAGATCCTGAGCGCCTCTGGAACCCAACTCTACGATCCCTACAGCGCCGTCGCCAACGGCACCGCGGTCGTGCGCCAGCCGTTGCCCGGCAACATCATCCCGGCGAACCGGATTAACCCGATCGCGCAGGCCTATTTGAAGTTCTTTCCGGCGCCCAACATTGCGCCGCTCCGGCCCGACGGCTACTCCAATTACGGCAGCACCGCCCCAAATATCAACATTGCCGACAACGAGAGCGGCCAGCTCGACTACAACATGAGCTACCGCAGCCGCATGTCATTCAATATTCGCCACAATACCCTGGCTGCCAAGAAGAACGACTATTTTGAGAACATTGCCAGCGGTACTCTCACCAGCCGGCGGAACTGGGGCGGCAGCCTGGACGAAGTCTACGCCATCAACTCGAATAACATTCTGAATCTGCGGCTGAACTTCACCTACATGTATGAGAGTTCCACCGATAGCAGCGAGGGTTTCGACCCAACCTCGATCGGTTTCCCGGCCTATATCGGCGCCAATACCGTCCGGCCCTCGCTGCCCTACGTCTACTTCGATACCACTACGGCGGTTCAATCCCTGGGTTACAACCAGGCCGCCAAACGGCCCTCGCAGTCCGCGCAGCTTTACGGGAGCTGGACTAAGATAAAGGGCAACCATACGCTGAAACTGGGAAGCGACCTCCGCCAACAACGCCTCAGCACAATCAGCTACGCATATGGAGCCGGCGGGTATAATTTCGGCGGCAATCGCTGGGTGAACCAGAACGCGAGCGCGTCCCAGGCCGTTTCCATGGGTCAGGATCTGGCGCAACTGTTATACGGCCTGCCCACGCAGGGCTTCTTCGATATCAACACCTACGGCTCCTGGTACTCATATTTCGCCTCCGGATTCCTGCAGGACGATTGGCGGGTGAAACGCAACCTTACCCTTAACCTGGGTCTGCGCTACGACTACGACGGTCCCTTCAACGAGAAATACGGACGCACTACGAATGGGTTTGCCTTCGGTACGCCGAACCCCATCGCGCCGGCTGCCATCGCAGCCTACAACCAGAAGCCGATCCCTCAAATCCCCGTGGGCAGCTTCAACGTGCTCGGCGGTCTGACCTACCCGAAGGGCAAAGGCGGCGCCTACGAGAACACCTCGCACCTGGTCAGCCCACGCATCGGCATCGCGTGGTCGCCCGAGGCGCTTCACGGCAAGACCGTCGTCCGTACCGGCTTCGGCTTATTTGCCGCGCCTACCGTCATGGCCAGCCTCGCGCAGAACGGGCAATACTCCTCGACTCCGATCACCAACCAGCAGGGCTTCAGCCAGCAGACCGCGTTGACGCCGACTACCAATAACTATCTCTCGCCCGCGGCCACCTTGAGCGACCCATTCCCGGGCGGTTCCATCCTGCAACCGAATGCGGGGGCAGTCGGCCAGACCACATTCCTTGGGAGCGCGGTCTCCTTCTTGAATCCGCAAGCCAAGAGCCCGTACTCCATGCGCTGGAATTTTGGTTTCCAGCACAGCCTTTCGCCGAACATGGTGCTGGAGGCGGTGTACATTGGCAACCACTCGGTGCACACACCCGTCAACCTGACCCAGCTCAACGGCATTCCACGCCAATACCTGAGCACCCTGCCAGTCCGCGATAGCGCGCTGAACACGGCGATGAGCGCGTCGGTGCCCAACCCGTTCAACGGCCTGGTGACCAGCGGAACGCCGGCCGGAGCCACTACCACGGTGGCGCAACTCCTCGCTAGATATCCCGAATTCCCGCTGGGATATACCAGCGGCGGGTTTAGCGGCAGCGGCGGCGTTCTGGAGCAGAACCTCAACGTGGGCAGTTCCTATTTCCATAGTTTGAACGTGCGCGTGCAGCGGCGGCTTTCCGGCGGCATCACGCTGATCGGCAACTACGTCTTTTCGAAGTTGATGGACCAGACCACCTGGCTCAACGATACCGATCCGCGCCCCGAAAAGCGCATCGGCGTTTTCGACCACACGCACCGCGGCGTGATCACCCTGACCTATGCACTTCCGGTAGGCAAAGGCCGTGCGTTCGCGCCCGCCCCGCGCTGGGTCGAGCGGTTGTTTGGCGGATGGCAGCTCAATACGATCTACACCAGACAGACCGGCCAGCCCTTCACCTGGATGGGAACCAGTTCCACTACCATCGGCGACCTGGTGTATTTCGGCGACAAACTGAATTTCAACCCTCGCGAGACGAATGGCCTGGCGTTTAATACCAGCGCCTTCGACACGAAAGCGGCCAACCAATTCGCCTATCACATCCGTACCTTCTCCACCACGTTCTCCAGCCTGCGCGGCGATGGTCTTAACGAGATCAATGCGTCGATGTTGAAGAAGGTTGATTTCACGGACAGCGGGAAGCGCTACTTCCAGATTCGCTTCGAGACGTTTAACCTGTTCAACCGCCCCTCGTTCTCGTTCCCGCAACTGGCGCCCACCAACTCGGCCTTCGGCCTGATCACGTCGCAGTCCAACAAGTCGCGTTCGGTGCAGTTGACGGGACGCATCGTGTTCTAGACGGGCAAGCTAAAGCATGCCCCACCACTGCCTGCAATGGTGGGGCATGCTTTAGCTTGCCAGCGCCCGCTTGCGGGCGCCCTCTTCCTAACTCTTCGCCCGGCTCCCTTCGCGGATGGAGCGGATCTCCGCCTCCGGTATGTGCAGGAACTCCAGAAATTCCTGGTGCTCGTTGGGGGCGTTGCTCTCGAACTCGGTGTGCAGCCGGCGCATATCCTCTTCGGTGAAGCCGGAGGCGCGTAAAACAGCGACGAATTTCTCTTTCGTGACCACGGGTAATCTCCTGAATCGATCTGTCGTTTTCAGCAGGCGCGCAATCGCCC
Organism: Candidatus Solibacter sp.; assembly: GCA_017883355.1. GTDB lineage: Bacteria > Acidobacteriota > Terriglobia > Bryobacterales > Bryobacteraceae > Solibacter. Next base: position 1,991 of record JADGNS010000208.1, on the reverse strand, counting down.
GCTGGTGTTCTCGCAAGCGCTCTATGCCGGCGCTGAGTTCCGTCAGCCTCCGGCGCAGCACGGCAGCGGCATTGCTGCCGGGCGCATCGAGGATCGAACGAATGTCCGCCAGCGGCACGCCCGCGTCGCGGTAGGTACAAATCTGGCGCAGCCGGTCGAGATCCTTTTCCGAGTAGACCCGGTAGTTCCCGGCGCTCCGCCGGGGCCGCGTCAACAGGCCGATGGATTCGTAGTAAAGCACCGTGCTGCGTGCCAGATTGCAGCTTCGCGCCAGCTTTGTGACGGTCAGGGACATCGCTCTTCCTTCAGTCTCAACCCTGAAGTTGTAGACAGGTCAAGGGGTTTTTTTGAAGATCAGAATGTGCTGCCGCGGCAGGTCTTCCAGCACGCGGTCCACGCGATAGCCTTCGGGCTCCAGTTCGGCGCGTACCTGCGCCACAGTCATCTTATGTTCCGGCCGGATCGGCACGGCGGGGTCCTCGCCGCGGTATTCCAACAGCACCAGGCGCCCGTCCTGCTTCAAGGCGTCGCGAATCCGCCGCAGCATCTTCTGCGGCTCCGAGAACTCGTGATACACATCCACCAGGAGGACGAGGTCGATCGCGTTCGGCGGCAGCTTGGGATCGTCGAACGTGCCCAGCACGGTCTCCACGTTTTTCAGTTTGCGCCGCTCCATGTCCTGGCGCAGCATGGCCAACATCCCGGGCTGAATGTCGTTGGCGAAGACCTTTCCCGCCGGACCCACGCGCTCCGCCAGCCGCCACGTCATGTACCCGTTGCCGGCGCCGATATCGGCTACCGTCGCGCCCTTGGCGATGCCGAGCAGTCCGATCGCCTTGTCGGGTTCTTCTTCCGTCGCGCGCTCCGGCCGCACCAGCCAGTCCGCGCCCGCCGACCCCATGACGCCGGCGTATTGGCGGCCCGAGACGGGATGCCGGTTCTGCGCGCCCTGCGCAAAGGCGCCACTCGCCAGAAGGAGCAGGCAACAAACGACGCGGCGCATCGCTTACTCCTGGCTCTCGTTGATGGGGTCGATATCGGTGGCCAGGTCCTTCAGGCCATCGAGCGCGCGCTGCATCGCAGGGCGGATCACCGCCAGGGTGTCCAGCATCTTCTTCGCGGCTGCGTAATTCCCCTCGGCTTCGATGGTGAGCAGATCGTGCGTGAGAGAGCGCACCGCGGACTTCATCTTCGGCACATCCACTGCGAACGTGCCGTCGCCATTCACCGTGAACGCGCCCTTATCCAGGAAATAGTTGAACTGCAGCGCCATGCCTTTGCCGTGAGCTTCGGTGACGCCGAAACGCACGGAGCGGAAGGCCGAGGCGAGATACGTGGTGTACAACTGGCGCTCGTACCTGGGGCCGTCCATCAGCTTGTGGTCGTACAGGTACTCCAGCATGAAGAGGCCGGTGACATCGGCCTTGGCCTCTTCGATGGCGCTGTAGAGTTCCTTCAACTCCTGCCGCGGCGTGGTGGCGCGTCCCGCGACCTGGATCTGGTGCGGACCGATGCCGTGGCTGAGCTCGTGCGCCAGAATGTGGGTGAAGAAGTAATTGAAGCTGAGATCTTCCTTCGCGCCCGGGGTCAGGACGCGCGCCGCGATGGGGATCAGGGCGCTGGAGAACTTGGCTTCCTGAACGTTCTTGAGCATGATGCGCGCGCTGCCCTTCTCGGAAATTACGCGCTCGTCGTTGGGCAGATTGAAGGCCGCCGTCCGCACGCCGTGCGCGCCATCGCCGGAAGCGTAGACTTCGTTCACCACGCGGATGGGCGCCGACGCGCCGAGCTTCGGATTGCGGTAGCGCTCGTCCAGCGGCAGGTTATTCTCCACTTCCTGCAAGTGCGCGGCTACGGTTTTCAGCTTGTTGGTTTCGGCTTCGTCGTGGATCGTGATGTAGGCTTCGAACCCGGCCTTGTAGCCGAACAGTTCGTCGTTGTAAGTCTCGTACGGGCCAATGGTGATGTCGAGCGGCGCGTCCAGGTCCATC
>JADGNS010000003.1 GCA_017883355.1 Candidatus Solibacter sp. | reverse complement strand
GGTTTGGCCGGCATCATATATCGGCTGATCCACCGTGACTTGGGATTGAAAGTTGTTGAGAGAATCCGGCCGGTTCAGGGGACCGATGGCGAAGTTCTCAACACCAAACTGGTGCTGGGTGAGTAGCGAACTGAAAACGAAGACCGGGTTGTTGCTGCGCGTGAAGGATTCGGAGTAGTTGATTTTTGGGAGCATGCCTCCGCGGGCCTGTGCGATTCGCGCCTCGGAAGCCCGGGCTCCCGCGGTGGTGCCGGCAATCGCCTTATTCTCTCGTATGGCGAGGCGGACGGCTTCGCGGAGCGACAGTGGATCCTGTGCCCACAGGGGAACGGCGAGGAGAAATACCAGAGTGGTTCGCATAAACATGAATCGGATCTGAATTGCGCTTCTACGGCAAAGATGCGGATCCTTATGAAAAGTGACACGGCCAACAGCAGAATCGTTTCGCATGTCACCTTTGGATGCCAGTTGCATCTTTGATGGTGGAAGCTCTTATGGAAGTCACAATTCAGCACCTCGGAGACGTGAAGTTTGCAGCCAGTGCGCGGGGACACCGCGTGGTCTGCGACCAACCGGCCGACAATGGCGGATCGGACAGCGGCATGACGCCGCCCGAATACCTGCTGGTCTCCCTGGGGACCTGCGCCGGGTTCTACGCCGCTCAATATTTGAAGGTCAGGTCTATCCCACACCAAAGCCTTGAAGTGAAGGTCAGCGCGGAAAAAGCCACGCAACCGGCGCGACTCGGACAGTTTCGGATCGAGGTCACGGTTCCCGGCCTCGATCCGCAACATCAGGCCGGCGTCCTGCGGGCAGTAAAGGCGTGTCTGATCCACAACACCCTGCTCCACGCGCCCGCGATCGAAACCGTGATCAGCACACCGGTGGCGGCGCACGCCGGCTAAGAATCTGCGGCCGGCAGGCTGGTTCAGCATGGAACAGCATCTGGAGAGTTGCCAAGACGTCCTCGCACTGCTTTCGGATTATGTGGATTTCGAGCTGCCACTTGCAGATTGTGGAGAGGTCGAAGAGCATTTGGCAGGCTGTGCGGCGTGTCTCGAATTCGTAGAGAGCCTTCGTAACACGATCGCTCTATGCCGCGCATACGCGCCCGATGCATTGCCGGCCCCCTTGAGCGATCGCGCGCGAATCGCACTGGAGAGCGCGTGGCGAAACATGCTGGCGGCCCGCGAACACCCGGCAGCCAAATGAGCCGGCCGCCATCCGTCCCTTCCACCCTACCCGACAGAGAACGTATTTCTCTGGTCCGCCTTCTCGCGGCCTTCCTCAAAATCGGCAGCATCGGATTCGGAGGCGGGATGGCGGTGATTGCGTTGATGGAGCGGGAGTTCGTCCAGAAGCGCAAACTGCTCACCGGGGAGGAGTTCCTGCACGGCGTGGGGCTGGGACAGATTCTGGGTGCGTTTTCGGTGAACGCCGCGTTTTTTATCGGCTACCGGCTGTTTGGAGCAGTGGGGGGCATGCTTTCAGCCAGCGTCTTTTTGATGCCTTCATTGGCCCTGGTCATAGTGCTCTCGCACTTCTACTTCCTGTACCATTCGATTCCCGCGCTGCAGGGTACTGTCGCCGGGTTGGGGCCGGTTGTCATTGCCTTGATCCTGGATGCTTCCTGGTCGTTTGGACGACAGGTTCTGCGCTCACCCACTGCCGTCTGTATCGCGGGAGCAGCCCTGGCGGCAGGGGCGTTGAAGACCAATGCCGTGTGGGTGATCCTGGCTGCCGGAGCGGTGGGACTCCTGTTGCCGAATGCCCGCCGGTCCCGTCCCGGTGCCCCATCTGGTCCTTCCACCGGCACGCTTTCGACGCTTCACATCCCGGCGGCCATCGGACCGCTGTCGTTGCTCGGTACGACCGCGATGACCTTCCTGAAGACGGGCCTGGTTTTCTTCGGAGGCGGCTTCGTCCTCGTGCCGGTGCTGCATCATCGACTGGTGACGGAACTTGGTTGGCTAAGCCCGCGGGAGTTCCTGGACGGTGTCGCCATCAGCAACCTGACTCCGGGTCCCATCGCCGTGCTGGCGACCTTCGCCGGGTATCATATTGCCGGAGTCGCCGGTGCACTGGTTGCAACGGCGGCGCTGCTGGCCCCCGCGATGGGCCTCATGTGGTTGGTTAGCGGGCAATATGAGCGCTATCGTGGCGATCCTCGTGCGGAGAGGTTTCTGAGGGGAGTGAATCCGGCTGTGACCGGACTGATCTTGAGTGCGGCAGTGCTGCTGGAGGGCAGCGCCATCGGTTCCTGGCGTGGGTGGATTCTCTCGGGAGCATCCCTGCTCCTGCTCCGGAGGTTCCGGTGGCACCCCGCTTTCGTGCTGGCCATCGGATCGGTCGCGGGTTATGCCGGAGTGCTGCCGTAAGCCTCAGCGATCATTTGGGACATGCTGGTCTTTTGCTTGAGCGGCGCGGTCCGTTTGGAACTCCGCACAGCGGGGCGACGCGGTGCCGTGCTCGCCTAAAAACGGGCGGAAGAGCTCGGTAGAAAAATACCGTTCCATGCGATCCGGAAAGACGGTGACAACCTTCGCCGGCCAAACGCTCTGAGCGGCTATCAGAGCCGCGTGGTAGTTCAGTCCGGAACTCGGTCCCACCGGAAAACCCAGTCTGATCAGTTCGCGAGTTGTCTCGATGGCGTCCTGGTCGGACACCTCAATCGTAGTTAGATCGAGATAGTCGGACTCTCGGAACAGCCCCGAAATGCACTCCATCACCCCTGGGATGCGGCAACTGAAGCTGCAGCACTCCTGCTCCCGTTTGGCGGCCAAATCCACGGGGCGCGCGAGAAATGCCCGCTGCGCATGACGTGCGCTGCCGCACCCGCGCATCAACCCAACCAGAGTTCCGCCCGTTCCGACGCCGCTTACCACGGCATTGACCAAATGGCCGGGGATTTGTTCGACGATCTCCCGGGCCGTGCCTAGCTCGTGAGCCTCCGCATTTTCCGGGTTGGAAAACTGCCGGGGCAGAAACCCGCCCATTTCCGCAGCCAGCCTCTCGGATTCCCGGATGCTTCCGACGATTCCGCTTTCCTTTGGGGTGAAGTGGATATCTCCGCCGTAGGCGCGAATCATCAGCACCCTTTCGTTGCTCACTCCCTCTGGAAGAACCGCGATGAATCTAAGGCCTAGCTGAGCGCAGACCAGCGCCATCGCGATGCTGGTCGATCCGCTGGAGGCTTCGATCACCGTGCTGCCAGGTTTCAGGTGACCACGGTCGAAGGCGTTGCCGAGAATGTAGCGCGCAATCCGATCTTTTGTGGAACCACTTGGATTGAGGAATTCGAGCTTGCACCAGATCACGGGCTCGTCAGCCGATAGCTGAATGGGGACGAGCGGCGTCATCGGGAGATCGGCCGGATATCGATTCTTCGTGTGGAATTCCTGTTTCATTGTGGCTCCTCCCGCTGCGGCAGCCTGCCCAGACTGCACGTTAGCATAGAAACAGATCTCCTCATCTTGGAGTTCAGAGCGCCATGCCCCCCGGGGCAAACCCTGGGACAGACAGCCAGTTTCCGGCAAACTGCGCCGGAAACTTGGTGTCAGTCCCGGGTTTGTAAGCACCCGCCTGCCGCGGGGGCGCTGTACCTTTTTACGGAACATCTCCCCATTCCCATCGTCTAACCGTCCATGGAAACTCTTGTCCAGGACCTGAAGCACTCGCTGCGCATCTTCCGGCAGAGTCCCGGATTCACCCTCGCGGCCATCGCCGCCCTCACCCTGGGCATCGGCACCAATACCGCCATCTTCTCCGTTGTCAACTCCGTTCTCCTCAAACCCGCCCCGTTTCCAGACCCCGACCGCATGGTCTTCTTCATGAACACCTCGCCGCAGGGCTCCGGCCAAGGCGCCTCCCCCACCAAGTTCCAGCACTGGCGCGAACAGACCTCCGTGGTCCAGGATGTGTCCGCCTTCCGTAACGGAGTCGTCAACCTCACCGGCGGAGGTTTCCCCGAACAGCTCAAATCCGCGCAGGTCAGCGCCGATTACTTCCGACTCTTCGGCGCCACGCCATTCCGTGGCCGCACCTTCTCGCCTGAAGAGGACCGTCCCAAGGGCGAAAAAGTCGTCGTCCTCAGCCATGCGTTCTGGACCCGCCGCTTCGCCGCGGACCCTCAGATCATCGGCAAAACCATCTCGCTCGGCAACGCTCCCCACGTGGTCATCGGAATCCTGAATCCCCATTTCGATTTCCGTGACTTCGGCCCCGCACCCGACGTCTGGGTCCCCTTTCAACTCGATCCCAACCCCACGGACCAAGGCCACTATTTCACCGCCGCCGGCCGCCTCAAACCCGGCGTCACCATCGATCAGGCGCGCGCCCGCATCAAACTCTCCGCCGAGGATTTTCGCCGCAAGTATCCGAGGGCTCTACAAACCAATTCGGGCTTCAGCGTCGATCCGCTCCGTGAAGCCATGGTCAGCAACGTGCGCTCCTCGCTCTTGGTGCTGGTGGGTGCGGTGAGTTTCGTGCTGCTGATCGCCTGCGCCAACGTCGCGAACCTGCTGCTCGCCCGCGCCGTGGGACGCCGCCGCGAGATCGCCATCCGCGCCGCCATCGGCGCGGGACGCGGGCGCATCGTCCGTCAACTCCTCACGGAAAGCGTGCTGCTGTCCCTTGTGGGCGCGATCGCGGGCAGCATTCTGGGCATCGTCGGGATTCGCGCGCTCCTCAGTGTGAACACCGCCGACTTGCCGCGCGTGGGGGTGGAAGGCGCGCTCGTCGGCCTCGATTGGCGCGTTCTCGCCTTCACCATCCTCGCCGCAGCCGTGACCGGCATTCTGTTCGGTCTCATTCCCGCGTTGCAGAGTTCGCGACCCGACCTCAGCGCCACTCTCAAGGAGAGCGGAGGACGCGGGGGCACGGGCTTCCGGCACAACAAGGCGCGCACCATACTCGTCGTCAGCGAAGTCTCTCTCGCCGTGGTTCTGCTGGTTGGGTCCGCCCTGCTCATCCGCACTTCGCTCGCGCTCGGCGCGGTGAAACCGGGCTTCGACGCCGAAAACGTCCTCACCATGCGCATGTCCATCGATGGGCCGCAGTTCGTCAAGTCCGCCGCGGTAGACCAGATGCTCCGCGACGGCTTTGAGCGGATCCGCCGCATCCCCGGTGTGGCCGGCGTGAGCGCCACCTGTTGCGTGCCGCTCGAGGGCGGCTACGGGCTGCCGTTCATCATCATGGGCCGCCCGCTCACGGACGGACCCTTCCACGGCGGCGGCGGTTGGCAGACCGTCTCCCCCGGCTTCTTCGAAGTCTTCAAGATCCCCGTCGTGCGGGGCCGCACCTACACCGAGCGCGACACCGCCGGCGCGCCGCCGGTCGTGGTCATTAACCAGGCAATGGCGCGGCGCTACTGGCCTAATGCCGATCCGCTCCTCGACAAGATCTGGATCGGCAAGGGACTCATGCCGCAACTTGCCACCGAGCAGCCCCGCCAGATCGTCGGTATCGTCGGCGACGTGCGCGGCAATGGCCTGGACAACGATCCCGGGCCCGCCATGTACCTCGTCCAGGCGCAGGTCCCCGACGCCATCAACGCGCTCAACGCCGCCCTCACTCCAATGCGCTGGATCGTGCGCACTCGCGGCAATCCGCTGCGTGTGGCCCCCGCGGTTCAGGATCAGATTCGCCAGATCACCGGCCTCCCCGTGACCGACGTCCGCACCATGGACGAGATCGTCTCGCGTTCCACTTCCCGCCAGCGCTTCAACATGCTGCTGATGACCATCTTCGGCGGCGCGGCGCTCTTCCTCGCGGGCATTGGCATTTACGGATTGATGGCTTACTCCGTGCAGCAGCGCACCCAGGAAATCGGTATCCGCTTGGCGCTCGGCGCGGGTACCGGCAGCGTGCGCCGGATGGTGGTGGTCCAGGGCATGCGCCTGGCGCTGACCGGCGTGGCCGTCGGCATCGCCGCGGCGCTCGCGCTCACCCGCCTGCTCTCCACGTTCCTGTTCGGCGTGAAGGACAAGGACCCGGCCGTCTTCACTACGGTGGCCATCCTCCTGAGCCTGGTGTCACTCCTGGCCGTCTGGCTGCCCGCCCGCCGCGCCACGCGCATCGACCCGGTGATCGCGCTCCGCTACGAATAGGAACGCCCCACAGCCGACCTCACCTACGCCTTGAGGATGCTCTTGAGAACGCCATCCCAAGGTGCGCGGTACTGCTTGGTGCACATCGCGGCCGCTTCCTTGTCGCCTACGACCACTTCCTTCTCGGGATCCCATTGAATGGCGCGCCCGCCGAGGCGTAGCGACAGGTTGCCGAGGGTACAGATGACCGCCGTTCGATGGCCCATTTCCAAATTGCAGAACGGCTTGTTGCGGCTCTTGATGCAATCGATCCAATCGCGTTTGTTGGCGTTGAACATCTGGTTTTCCATCGATTCGCCGCCCGCGCCACGACCCGCGCCGGGGACGCCTTCCGCCTGGCCGCGGCCGCCGCCCGGTCCCCTTCCCGTCCCGGCCTGCGCTTCGATCCATGGCACGGATTGCGTATCGTTATACACCGGACCGCCAACCGGATGCCCCACGAATCGTGGAATCTGGTTGACCGGGTCGCCGTGCACCTCCGGGACAACCTGGTTGGAACCTAAGAGCAGGTCGCCTTTGTTGCCCATGACCACGGACCCCCCGGAGTCGCGGTAACCGTTCGCTTCCCGAACCCCCATCGTCATCATGAAATTCGGAAACGTGTAGAGGCACTCCTGCAGATCGGGCGTTTCGCCGTCGTCGTCCAGAGTGAACCGCCCGCCGAACGACACGACCTTCGTCGGGCCCTTCACTCCCATGACCAACAGAAATGCGGCCACACTGTGGGCCCCCAGGTTGGTCAACTGGCCGCCGGAATAATCCCAGAACCAGCGGAAGTGGTAGAGTCCACGATGCCCCTGGTAGGGCCTCTTGGGCGCAGGCCCGAGCCACAGATCGTAATCGAAATCGGCTGGTGGATTGGTGACGGGTGTCTTCCCGAAACCCGGATAGATGTTGCGTCCTCCGGCTCCCAACTTGACCATCTGGATCTTGCCCAGCACACCGCTCTCGACAATCTTCCTGGCGGTCTGGTGGCCCGGGTTATGATTGCGCTGCGTCCCCACCACCACCACGCGCTGGTATTTATTCATGGCCTGGAGCATCCACTTGCCTTCGTCGATGAAAACGGTGAGGGGCTTCTCGACGTAGACGTCCTTGCCGGCAGCGCAGGCCATGATCGTGAGCAGGGCGTGCCAGTGGTCTGGGGTCGCGACAACCACGGCATCCACATTCTTGTCTTCGTACATCTTGCGGAAGTCGCCGTAGCCTTTGGCATTCGGGCTTTCCATGTACGCGAGACCTTCGGCGACCCGAGGCTTGTAGACATCGCACAGCGCGACTCTGTCCACGTCCTTGAACGACGTCTTGAAATTGTAGATGTGTTGCTTCCCGATCAGCCCGAAGCCGATGAAGCCGACGCCAACGCGATCGTTGGCCCCGAGCACCCGGTTGTACGATGCCGCGGTTAGCGCTGTTACACCGCCCAGAAAACCTCGGCGGCTCGATGTCTTAAGCTCCTCTTCCATGGGCACCTTCTTCTCCTTTCGCTGACTCCACTCCGCGCCACGGCCCAAGCGCACTGCTGGCACGCGCCGGAACAATGGATCGAGTATACCGCCGTGGCCACAGGTTGCGGCACCCCGCCGTCGGCCGCCCCGTAGTAACCTGACGAGTGATGCGTTTTGCAGAGACGAGGTGATGACTGTGACGAACAGAAGATATGGAACCCAAACCAGAACCAAGCCCGGGCTATCCACTACCGCGGGTGGGACAGATCGCCAACTTCCACAAGCGAGGATCCGGCATCTGGTACTCGGCGCTTTGCTGCTGTTGTTGCTGGCAGGGACGATGCAGCGAAATGCCTGGGCGCAGCCGGGACGCGGCACAGGCCCGCAGGGCGCCCCTTCACCGCAGGGCCAGAACCGCAACGGCATGCATATCTATCTCTGGGCGGGCCTGAAGTCCCATGGGGAGGGTTTCCATGACTACCCGCAGTTTCTGGCGGACTGGAGCAAGATTCTGACGGGGCGCGGGGCCGTCGTCGACGGTGCTTTGCATCCACCCAGCAGCGCCGATCTCGAACATACTGACGTCGTGGTGATCTACAAAGGCGACGCAGGCTTTCTGAGCGACAGCGATAGGACCACGCTCGAAGCGTTCGTCAAGCGTGGCGGAGGACTGGTCAGTCTTCACGACTCTCTGTGCGGCCCCGATCCGGCCTACCTGGCGACGCTCCTGGGCGGCGCCAAGAAGCATGGCGAAGTGAACTACACTTTGGAAGCGCCGGTCCCCTACGCAGTCGTGGATAAATCGGATCCCATCGTGAAGGGCCTGTCCGACATCACGATTCCCGATGAAGCCTTCTTCACGATGACATGGGCGAAAGATCCTGCGATCCACGTGCTGGCAACCGCCAAGATCGCGCCAACGCCGAGTGCCGGCGATCACAAAGACGAAGTCGTGCCGCAGATCTGGACCTACCAACACGCACTCCCCGGCGGAGAGCCCGCGCGCGCGTTCGTGTGGATGCAGGGCCACACCTACGCCAATTTCGCCAATGAGCAGATCCGGCTGACATTGTTTCGGGGGATCGCGTGGGCCGCGAAGAAGCCGGTCGATGAACTCGTGAACTACGTGGCTCCTCCCCGTCCCGCTCGCGGGGGAATGCCGCCCGCGGCTCCGCCGAAATAAGCGATGTTGCACAAGCCCACTCCGAGCTGAGCACCACGCCATGCACGATTAGCGGCCTCCCGCAACGCCGCTTTTCTTCGCGGCTGCCGCCGGCGCCTTGCCCAGGCTGAGCAGGTTGGCCAGAAGTTGATACGCGCCGTCGGTTCCCGCGGGCAACTGGCGCCACAGCCCCAGGCCGAGATAGATCCACCGTCCTTTGCCGATCTGCCCCTCGACCAAGGAGCCGAGCTTCTCTCCCGGATTGTCCTTGAACGAGTCGGTCATGGACAACAGATCCACGTACTTCTTATCCTTCTCTCCCAGAAAGTACAGACCTCGTTCCTGTACCCATCCATTCCAGGCGGCGGGCCCGATCCTATTCGGGTAGTTGAACACCGGATGATCCGGCATCAAGAGCTTGACCGGAACCGTCTCGTCGGTGACGCGATTCCCGCTCACTTTCGCGGGATATGGGCCGTAATCCTCCCGGTTGAATTCCATCTTGTTGTACTGCACGATGACGGTTCCGCCCTGCGCTGCGTAATCGAGCAGGCGCCGGTTGTAGGCGCGCAGATCGGCGCGCCGCTCGTAGGCCCGGACGCCAGTCACAATCACGTCGTACTTCGCCAGGTCGCCCCACGCCAGTTCGTCCTGTTCGATGAACGCCAGTTTCGCGCCCAACTGCTCGATCGCCGGCGGCACCTGGTCGCCCACCCCGACAATGTAGCCGACCCTGACATTAGGAGTGGTCTTCACGTCCACTACCTTGAGTGCGGTCTCGGCCGGCTTGATTACCTGGCGGCGCTGAATGTGCGGGTATTCGATTTCCTGGTATCCCTTGTCGAACTTCTCGCTGCCGAAAGCCGGCGACGTCACCACGGCCCGCAACGTATACTCGCCCACCTTCGCCTGCGGCGGTGCAGTGACCTGGAAGCGGGCCGACAGCGACTCGTCCTCATAGCCGAAACTGAGCGGCACACTCGCGGGAGTGGCTGTCCACCCGGACGGCAACTCGAGCGCCACGGATGCCTGCGCCTTGCCCTTCGTGCCGTTGGTGACTGCCACGTAGATCTCGCGCACGACGGGCTTACTCGCGGGCCCTGCGGCGGCTGGAATGACGGCCAGCGCCGGCGTGACCCTCACCGAAAACGCGGGCACGACATTCAGCTCCATCCGTTTCTCGCCGAAGTAGGTATCTTTCACATAGCGAAATTGCACCGGCAGTTCCTTAGTGAGTTCGGCTGCCCCTGCGTTCAGGTGCAACGTGACACGGAACTGGGTTGGGCGGAACGGAACGCCGAAGGGCACATCCGGGGCGAAGATGTTGATGGCCTGGTTGGCCGGGTGCTTCCAATAGTCATCGGTGAAGTACGGGGTTGTCAGCTTCTCGTCCTTCGCCACATGCACGTCGGCGGTACAGGTGTAGACAGCATCCTTCTTAAGCGGTCCCACCTCGCAACTGCCCGGAACGTCGAAGCCGGCCAGCCTGACCGCAGTCACCCTGACGTCCGATGCGCCGCGGTTGGAGGCAAGCACGGTCACCTTCACCGCCTGCCCGCCAACCACGAGCCTGTCATCCGCCACGGCATCGAACGTCAGACCATGGGCGGCGAGCGCGGCATCCTGGTAGTCGCGCTCTTTGATCTGTAGACGGAAGTCGATTTCGTAGCGTGCCAGGTCGGAAAGCCCGAGCGTGGGGAGCTTCGCGCGCAGCTCCCGCAGAGCTACCAACCCGGCCTCCACCGGCGCGGTTGTGCCTGTGTCGTCTCCCGAGGCAAACGCTTTCTGCGCCCGCGCAGCGGCATCGGCGATGGCGGCGAGCCCGGCGGTAAGAGCCGCGGGTGGGTTTGGCCCGGCAAACTGTGCCAGACCCGTCAAACTCGTGTCCACGCCGTCAAACAGCGATGTCTCGTCCTTTTCCTTTTGGCCTGGGATGGTGCTGGCGACGAGCTGGTAGCCACCGCCGCCGGCGCCGCCGCGCCCACCGCCGCCGGGCAACGGCGCCATGCCGCCAATTCCCTGGCACTTGTGATTGCTGCGGGCGTCGGCGCCGATCTCGGCGTAGGTGCGGCCCAGCAGCGGATCGTACGCCGCGGTGTTGACCCGGGCGAGCTTCACCGCGGGTGGCGCGGGCGTGGCGTCGGCAGCAGCACCGCGGCCTCCTGCCGCACCGCCTCTTCCGCCGCCGGAGAAGTACAGCTTCCGGGGCGACCAGGGCCGCAGCCCTTCGCGGAACTGCTCGGGGTACAGGGACGGATCGCCGGCTGCCTGGTAGGCTTCGCGAACCAGAACCGCTGTGGCCTCATGGGCACGGTCGCCGCCGCGGCCTTGAATGCTCATGGTGAGCACGACATCGGGGCGCAGCATTCGGATGAGACGAACATAGTCGCCGACGATGTCCTTCCTGCCCCACTTGGCGATCACTTCCTCCGGGTCGAACGAGTAGCCATAGTCGATCGCGCGCGTGAAATATTGCTCGGCCCCATCGATGCGGTGAGCCGAGAGCAGCTCGGACGTGCGCAGCACCGCCATATCGCCGAACAGTTCCGGACCAATTTCGTTTTGCCCGCCATCGCCGCGGTTGTTCTGCAGGTCGATCGACCGCAGGCCCATCCCGTGGGTGAACATGGCGAACAGCGCGTTGGTTTCATCATCAGGGTGCGCCGGAGCCTGCATGAACGTCCCGGAAACTCCCAATTTGCGCAACGCCAGGCCCAGAGCGACGTGGCCGCCGTCCTGGGCCACCAGCGAATAGTTCATGCGGTTCTGGGCAAGGGTGTGAAGGCTGCCCGTTACCATCAAGGTGAGAATGAGAATAGGGCCAACGGCGTTGCGTCGTTTGATGGTTCGTCTCATCGGGAACCTCCAGAAGGGAAGTGTACCCCATGAATAGCGGCCTCGTTGGAAGGCCCACTGGAATTCGAATCCAGATCTGCTCTTTAGAAGAGAGCCGTCTTATCCGTTAGACGATGGGCCCGTTGGGTTCCCCGGCCAGACTCGAACTGGCATATTCCAATTACGGTGACCCGCTTAGGAGGCGGGGCCGGTACGGGGACTTAAGCGAACAGGTACTTGTCCCATGCACGGGAATCCGCCGCCAGCAGCTTATGCTTGGCGTGGATGCTGATCTGCCGCGGCTGTCTGGCGAGCGTCATGCCGGCTTCGGCCGGGGTCTTGTTCCGCTTCCGGTTGTTGCAGGGGAAGCAGGCCGCCACCAGGTTCTCCCAGGTGTTGGCGCCCCGTCTGGACCGCGGCATCACGTGATCGAGCGTCAGGCTTCCCGAGGGCAGCCGGGCGCCGCAGTATTGGCACGCGTTACCGTCGCGCAGGAGGATTCCCTTCCGCGAGACCGCCCGGTTCTGCCGCGGCATCCGCCGGTACCTCATCAGCCGCACCACGCTAGGCACCGGCACGTTGAGATTCGAGGTCCGGATCGTATAGCCGGACAACTCCTCGACTATGGCCGCACCTTTGAAGACGAGCGTGAGGGCGCGCCGGGCGGTCGTGACGTTGATCGCTTCATAGCTGGCGTTGATGACGAGGCACAACCGATTCAGGGACATGAGATTTGGTGAGGCCGGTGGGAGTTGAACCCACAACTACACGATTAAAAGTCGTGCTCTCTGCCAATTGAGTTACAGCCTCGAACTTGGTGCCGGGGTGGAGGATCGAACTCCACTGATCTTCTTTGTAGGAGAAGCGCCGTCACCAGACGACAACCCCGGCGTAACCTGGTGTCCGTGCTGGGATTCGAACCCAGCCAGTTCCCCGATCTGGGGATCATCGAGTTTATAAGACTCGCCATGCACCATACATCTCACGGACGCGAACTGGCTGGCAGGGTGGGATTCGAACCCACATTGTCTCTTGATTAACAGTCAAGCGCCTTACCGTTGTCGGCAACCTGCCAATACTGGTGGGTCCGGGGAGAATCGAACTCCCGCGTTTCCCGGTTAAGAGCCGGGCGCTGTCCCGTCTTAGCTACGGACCCGAACCTGGTGTCGTGGACGGGTAACGATCCCGCTATCACCTGTTTGAAAGACAGGGCACTCGACCACTCGTGCTCCACGACAGACTTTGGTAAGGTGTACGGGAATCGAACCCGTCTGAACGGCATGAGAAACCGCTTTCTGACCCAGTCGAATTACACCTCATAACTTATGGCGCGACGGACGGGAATCGAACCCGCATATTCTCCGTAGACAGCGGAGTGCCTTGCCAATCGGCCTCCATCGCGCAAATGGGTGTCAGTAAATCTACGCACCCGCAACGATACCGTGCCCAACCTGGTCCAGCCACCAGGAATCGAACCTGGATCTCACCCTTCGGAGAGGTGTGCCCTGATCCTTTGGACCATGGCCGGATAAATGGTACGGGCACGAGGAATCGAACCTCGATCTTAGGTTTCGTAGACCTATGCCCTGATCCTTTGGACCATACCCGTATGAAACTGGCTGCCGGTGATGGAATCGAACCACCGCTGCTTGGGTCAGAGCCAAGCGTCCTGCCACTAAACGAACCGGCAATGGCTGGGAGTGAGCGAATCGAACGCCCGCAGCTTGCTTCAAAGACAAGCGGCCTACCACTAACCGAACTCCCAATTGGGGTGACCGGTGGGATTCGAACCCACGTAGGACTGGTTCACAGCCAGCCGCCTGAAACCTGACTCGGCTACGGCCACATCTGGCGCCTGGAGTCGGGATCGAGCCGACCTTTACGGCTTTTCAGACCGTCGCTAATCCATCTCAGCTATCCAGGCGAACTTGGTGGACCCCCAGGGAATTGAACCCTGCTGACCATCTTCCTTGCAAGGGAAGCGACCACCCCATGCAGTCCCGGGGCCCATATCTAACTTGGTAGCGGGTGTGGGAGTTGAACCCACCTATGAGGCTTATGAGACCTCCGACTGGGCCGCTAGTCTAACCCGCAACAAACTTGGTCCAGGAAGCTGGAGTCGAACCAGCGGCCGCTCGATTATCGGTCGAGTGCTCTGCCATCTGAGCTTTTCCTGGATGGAGCCAGCAGATGGAATCGAACCATCGTCGGTTGCTTACCATGCAACTGCTCGACCACTGAGCTATACCGGCAAACTAACTGGATCCCCGCCGCGGACTTGAACCGCGCTCTCCTGATTACGAAACAGGTACGTCGCCATCTACGCTTGCAGGGAACACACTGGAGCCTCGTCCCAGAGTCTAACTGGGTTCCCAGGGATACAAATCCTGCGCATCGACGGCAATGCTTACGAGGCGGACAGCGCTCTGGAGTTCCACCGCTGCTCGACGAGCGCACACGATTGCCGGCAGCTTGGAGCGAGTGCGGGGAATCGAACCCCGTTGACCAGGCTGGCAACCTGGCGCTCAACCAATGAGCCACACCCGCGAACTTATGGAGCGGAGTACGGGAGTCCAACCCGTCTCTCTGGTTTGGAAGACCAGAACCTAAAGCGCTCGGCCAACTCCGCTTAGACACACTTATCCTAATGTCAAAGATCGATCTACAAAGATGGTCGGGACGGCTGGATTCGAACCAGCGTGACCCTGCTTCCGAAGCAGGTAAGATAGACCAGACTCCTTTACGTCCCGTTATGTCAAAGATGGTCGGGACGCTCGGACTCGAACCGAGGTAACCCTGCTCCCAAAGCAGGTGGGTTAGCCGCTACCCTACATCCCGTAAATACTTGAATACAAAAGCAAAAGGCCCCGAATCCTTGAGGATCGGGGCCGATGGAAGTCGAATTGTTCCAATCGGCTCAGGTCCCCGGGCGCGCGTCTTGATTGACGGTCCTCTGGGCCATGACTGTTTCCGTACCGCGCTTTGCTATAAAGCTGGCTGGCAGGGAATGCTCGAGATGGAATTGTTTAATCACGCAGTTCAAATATACAAGCACTCTGCCGAGTAAGTCAAGTAGTAAGTCAAAGAAAAGCAAAAAATTGGCGGAAGGCGGCCGAATTGAACGACTCCGCTTGCGCGGACCCTGGTACTCAAGGCCAGTTGCCCACCATGGGCGGCGCCTTCCGGAACTGGCGGAGAACAGCCGAGTCGAACGGCCACCCTTGCGGGGCTCCGGTTTTCCAGGCCGGTCGGGATCCACATCCCCGTGCTCTCCAAACTGAATGGCCGCGGGCGGAGGAATCGAACCCCCATCCCGAAGGAGCGCCGGTACTCGAGACCGGTGGCGGACCATCCGCCCGCGCCCGCGGTGGAGCACCGGGTGAGAATCGAACTCACCATGAACTGCTTTGCAGGCAGCCGCTTCGCCAATTAGCTTCCGGTGCGAAATGGCGGGGGACCAGAGATTCGAACTCTGTAATGCCGGGTTTGGAGTCCGGCGCTCTTCCCATCGAGCCTGTCCCCCGTGGTGCCGGATCTGGGAGTCGAACCCAGAAGCACCTGATCTTAAGTCAGGCGGCTATACCGATTCGCCTAATCCGGCAATGGTGCCAGCGGTCGGATTCGAACCGACAAACACGGAAGTTTGAGTTCCGCCGATAGACCGATTCTCGTACGCTGGCATAACGTGGTGGCCCGCCCCGGAGTCGAACCGGGAGAATCTCTTCAGTCTGAGTGAAGCGCCTTTACCTGTTTGACCAGCGGGCCATGGTGTTTGGGATGGGAGTCGAACCCACAAGACCACGGCTCTCAACCGTGGATGTCTGCCGATTGCATCACCCAAACATTGGTGGGAAGTGCTGGAGTCGAACCAACCTCGAAGCGCGGAGACCGCGTGCAGGGTTACAGCCTGCTGCCTTTGCCGCTCGGCCAACTTCCCAAACTTGTTAGGTTGTCAAAGATCAAAGAAGATGGCGGAGAGCAAGCGACTCGAACGCTTGTGTCCTATTGGGGAACACCTGTTTAGCAAACAGGGCGGGCGGCCTACTGCCCATGCTCTCCGAAGAGACTTACCAATAAAGTCGGGATGATAGATAACTGGACAGGCGGGGACAGCTTGGCGAGAACTGCAATCGCTTGGCTGTGGTGTCCATGAACTAACTATACACGAAGTGGATAATCAAGTTCAAGCTTTTTTGAGCCAGCGGTACCAACGGTGCTCTCCCGTGCCGCGCATAGTTCCCCGGCGCCTGGTGACATCCGCGGCTGAGATGCTGCTCCGTCCCGCGCAGCGCCGCGAGCCCGGGGAGAAGCGTTCGTAACAGGATCGAACACCCCACCATCGCGGAATCTACGGCAACTCGAGACCGCAGTTCGCGATCACGGAGTCGATGTCGCATCCTCCAGGCAACGAGCCAAAGGTGTGTCCCCAATCTCCATCCAGGCGGGAAACGCAGAACGCATCCGCTACCGCCGGCGGGCCGAAACGGATTAACAGCGATGCCTCCAACGCCAGCGCCAGCCGTTCCGCCGTGCGCCGCGCCCCACTTTCCGAAACATCGGCATGGACATCGGCCACGAACCTTTCGACGCGCGCGTCCTTGGCCATCCGAATCTCCGCCAGCACTCGTTCCAGCGTCTCCGGTTCCTTCACTATGGCTCTCAACACGTCCAGCGCCATCACATTGCCCGAACCCTCCCAGATCGAATTCAGAGGCGCCTCACGATACAGCCGCGGCATCATGCTGTGTTCCACGAAGCCATTGCCGCCCAGGCATTCCAGCGCTTCCGCCACCAGCGGCGCAGTACGCTTCGACACCCAGAACTTACCGACCGCCACCGCCAGACGGGCGAACGCGTGGTCGCCCTCATCGAACGCCCGCGCCAGCCGCATCGCCAACATGGTCGCCGCATCCGATTCCAGGATCAGGTCCGCCAGCACGTTGCGCATCAGGGGTTGCCGGATCAGGGCACGCCCGAACGCGTGGCGATAGCACGCATGATGCGCGGCTTCCACCACGGCGCGCCGCATCAGGGCCGCCGACCCGATCGCGCAGTCCAGCCGCGTATGGTGCACCATCTCCATGATGGTCGCCACGCCGCGCCCTTCTTCGCCAATCAGCCGCGCCCACGCCCCGTGAAATTCAACTTCGCTCGATGCGTTGGACCGGTTCCCCAGCTTGGGCTTCAGCCGCTGCAAATGAAAGGCATTGCGGGTCCCATCCGGCGTCCAGCGCGGCAATAGAAAGCACGAGAGCCCGCGCGGTGCCTGGGCCAGCACCAGGAACGCGTCGCTCATGGGCGCCGAGCAGAACCACTTGTGGCCGTTCAGCACGTAGGCGCCGTCGCTCGCCCGCTCGGCCCGGGTCACATTGGCGCGCACGTCCGAACCTCCCTGTTTCTCGGTCATCGCCATGCCGACGAGCGCGCCCTGTTTTTCCGGCGCCGGACGAAATGCCGGATCGTAACTTGTGGAGGCGATGAGCGGATTCCACTCGTCCGCGATCGCGTCGTTTTTACGGAGCACAGGCACGGCGGCATAAGTCATCGAGATGGGGCAAATGTGGCCCGCTTCGTTCTCCGATGCCAGCATCGCCAGCGCGGCCCGCGCCACGTGCGCCCCGGGACGGGGACGCGCCCACGGTCCGCTGTGGATTCCATGTTCCACCGCCAGCCGCATCAGGTGGTGCCATGCCGGATGGAATTCGACCTCGTCGCGCCGTCGCCCGTAGCGGTCGTGCGTCTGTAGCACCGGCGGATACTCATTCGCCAGCACGCCCCACTCGATCGCCTGGGCCGAACCAGCCTTGCGTCCGTACTCTTCGAGTTCCGCCCGGGCCCAGCCGGCGCCTTCGCGCACCACGGCCTCCCCTAGAACGCGATCCGTGGTGAACATATTGTAGTCGGCGAGCGGCGGGGGTTGGTTCACAATCTCGTCATCCATCGTCCTGATCCTACACCCGGCGCGGCAAGAATGGCACCGGAAATGGGTTGCACCGCGCGGGGGCCATTTGATTAAGAGAAAGCCATCGCGCGCAGCCCCTGCGGAGCGGAAAACCGCTCGCCATGCGCCTTTTCCAGACGCTCGCATTCCAGGATGAACCGGTCTATCCCTACGGTCTCTATGTACCCGATCGTCCCGCCCAGCGCCGGGCAGAAGCCCCACCCCAGCACCGAGCCGACATCCGCGTCGCGGCGATCCTGGACTACGCCCTCCTCCAGGCACCGGACCGTTTCCAACGACTGGACGCAGCGGAACCGGACCACCAGTTCCGCCGCCTCCGGCTGATTCGCGCACACCGGGAACCACTTCGCAAGCTCCCCCCACAAGCGCTTCTTCGCGCCTTCCGGATAGTCGTAGAACCCGCGGCGCGTCTTCTTCCCGTGACGCCCGCCCCGATCGATCATGATGTGCAGCGCCGCGTCCGTGGCGCTCGGGCGATAAGCGGCGCCCAGGTCGGCCCGGGCCTGTTCCCGCACATGCCGCATCAGGTCGAGCGAGACCTCGTCGGCGAGAACCAGAGGGCCGACCGGCATCCCCGCCAGCCGTCCTGCGTTCTCGATCAGCGCCGCATCGACGCCTTCCAGCAGCATGCTCAGCCCTTCGTTCACGTACGTCGAGAACACCCGGCTGGTATAGAACCCGCGGCTGTCGTTCACCACGATGGGCGTCTTCCGGAGTCTTTTGGCCAGGTCCATGGCACGCGCCAGGCACGCGTCCGACGTAGTCTTTCCCCGAATGATTTCGAGCAGCGGCATCCGGTCGACCGGCGAAAAGAAGTGCATCCCGATGAAGTTCTCCGGCCGCGGCCATGCCTCGGCCAGCCCGGTAATCGGCAAGGTGGACGTGTTCGACGCGAACACGATTTCGTCTCCCGTTACGGCCGCGGTTCTTCGAGTGACCTCCGCCTTGATGGCGCGGTCCTCGAACACGGCTTCGATCACCAGGTCGCATTCGCCCAGGTCGGCGTATGCGTCCGTGGCGTGGATCCGGGCTACGGCCTTGTCGCGCTCTTCCGCGGTCAACTGCGCCCGGGCCACGCGTTTGTCGAAGATGCCCGCGGCACCGGCCCTGCCACGTTCCGCTTTTTCGCGCGTCGTGTCCAGAAGCACGACCTCCAGCCCCGCATCCGCGCAGACATAGGCGATCCCCGAGCCCATCATCCCCGCGCCGAGGACGCCGATTTTCGAAAACTCCCGCGCCGGCACATTCGCGGGCCGCGCCGCCAGTCCTTCCAGCTCTTGCCTGGATCGCGCCAGGCGCATCAAGTTGCGCGCTTCCGGCGTGCCCCGCACGTGGACGAAGTAACGCGCCTCGATCTTCAACCCCGTGTCGAGATCCACCTGGCAGCCTTCGAATACGCTCGACAGGGTCGCCACCGGAGCGGGATAGAGCCCCATCGTCCGCTCGCGCAGAATGGCGCTGGCCGGGCCGAAGATGGGGCCCGAACTCCCGCCCGGAATGCGGAAGCCCTTCGCGTCCCACGGCTGAGCCGTCTTCTGCGCGCCCCGGTCCAGGATCCAGCCGCGAGCGCTCTCCAGCAAATCGCCGCCCGCGGCCAGCGCGTCCACCAAGCCCGCCTCTTTGGCCTCGCGCGCCCCGAGCCTGCGGCCTTCCAATAGCAACGGCAACGCGCGCTGGACGCCGATCAGCCGCGGCAACCGCTGCGTGCCGCCGAGCCCTGGCATCAGCCCCGCGTGTATGTCCAGGAGTCCGATCCGGGTGGTTGGGTCGTCCGCCGCGACGCGGTGGTGACAGGCGAGGCAGATCTCATAGACACCGCCCGCCGCAATTCCCCCGATCGCCGCCACGAATGGTTTGCCGCTGGTCTCGATCCTGCGCAGCAGGTCTCCCAAACCCCGGACGTCCGCCGGGTAGAGCGGCGTCGCCAAGCCGGCGCCCGCAACGAGGATCACGCCCCGCACCGCTGGATCGGCGATCGCCGCGGCGGCTTCTCTGGCGAACTCTTCCCAGGAGCGCCCGCCCAGCGTCGCAATTCCTGCCTCATCGACTTTGTATTGACTCATACGCGCTCAATCAGGGTGGCGGTCCCCATTCCTCCGCCGACGCACAGAGTGGCGAGCCCCGTCGCGAGATCCCGCCGCTCCATCTCGTCGAGCAGCGTCCCCAGAAGGATCGCGCCTGTAGCGCCCAGCGGATGGCCCATCGCAATCGCACCGCCGTTCACGTTGACGCGATCGTGGCTCACGCCGATTTCTTCCATGAAACTCAGCACCGCCGCGGCGAACGCTTCATTCATCTCGAAAAGTTCCACGTCGCCCGCTTCCATGCCGGCTTTCTTCAGGGTCTTCCGGGTCGCCGGCGCAGGCCCCGTCAGCATGATGCACGGTTCGCTCCCGATGCTCGCGAACGAACGGAATCGCGCCCGCGGCTTGAGCCCGAGTTTCTCGCCGATCTGGCGATTGCCGATCAGCACCGCGGCCGCCCCGTCCGCGATCCCCGACGAATTGCCGGCGTGATGCAGATGGCGAACCGACTCGATTTCGGGATATCGCTGGATCGCCGTCGAGTCGTAGCCGAACTTCTCGCCCATCTGCGCGAACGACGGCTCCAGCCGGGAGAGGTCGTCCATGGTCGTATTCGGCCGGACCAGCTCATCGCGATCCAGAATCGTCTCGCCATTCAGGTCCACCACCGGAACGATGGATTTCTGAAAATAGCCGCAGTTCCAGGCGTTCGCCGCCCGAAGCTGGCTCTGGAGCGCGTAGCAGTCCAGGTCGTTTCGGCTGTAGCCCCGCCGCGTCGCCAGCAGGTCGGCTGAAATTCCCTGCGGCACGATGTGCGCGGGGAAAGCGATGCTCGGATCGGCGAACAGCGCTCCGCCGCTCGACCCCATGGGCACGCGCGACATGCTTTCCACCCCGCCGCCGATTGCGAGGTCCGCCTCCCCCGAGATCACCTTCCCCGCGGCCACGTTGCACGCCTCGAGGCCCGACGCGCAGAACCGGC
>JADGNS010000207.1 GCA_017883355.1 Candidatus Solibacter sp. | reverse complement strand
TGGATAGCGATTACGCGCACTTCGGCAAGAGCGGCGGCAAGGTGCCCTGGTTCACCGGCATCGTGCTGAAGGACGTCCGCGTGCAGGGCGGGGGCAAGATCACGCTGCAAGGGTACGACGCCCAGCACCGGCTCGGCATGATATGGGATAACGTGCAGTTCGATTCGCTCAAGGACATCAAGGTGATCGCCGAGCACGCTGATTTGAAGTTCGGGCCGGGCGCAGTGAACCTGAAGGTAGTGGGCGAGGGGGTCACCGTCACCGGGACGCCGTCCAACGGCAAGCCGAACGCCTGCACGGACAAGTTCGTGCCGATGCCGGAGCGGTAGAAGTGGGATAAGGCTCTGCCTTGTCCATCCGACGAAGCTCGGACTTCTCGCTGACGGCGCAGTTCGGCCACGTGCGAGCTCGCGCTCGCATGCACAAGGCGGAGCCTTATGCCACACCTTACAATAAATGTAGTGTCCGCTCCCTTTCGATCGTACGTCCTCGTCTCTCGCGAACAGATCGCGCGCAACTTTCGCAATGTCCGCTCCGTAGTGGGCCCGCACGTAGAGGTCGCCTGCGTCGTCAAGGCCGATGCGTACGGACATGGCGCTCTCGAAGTGGCGCGCGTGCTCTGCGCCGAGGGCGCCAAATGGCTGGCGGTGAGTTCCGTAGACGAGGGCGTGCAACTGCGCGGCAGCGGCATCCACGACGCGCGCATCCTCGTCATGGGCGGCTTTCTGCCCTATGAGGGCGATGCGGTGGTGGAATTCGATCTCACGCCGGCCATCCACTCCCTGGCGCAGATCCGCGACGTGGACCGCCTCGCCGCCGGTTCGGGGAAGCCCATCCGCTACCATCTCAAGATCGATTCCGGCATGGGCCGCCTGGGCACGCGCGCCAGCGCCGCGGAGATCCTGGCCACACTGAGCGATACGCACCACGCCCGCATGGAAGGGCTGATGACCCACTTCGCCTCGGCGGCGGATTACACTTCGCCGCAAACCGCGACGCAGTTGGCCTACTTCCACGACATTTGGGAAGCGCTGCGCGCCGCCGGCATCCGTGTGCCGCATCTGCACACCTCCAGCACCAACGCCATCGGGTACGGCCGCACCGAAGGCTGGCACAGCCTGGTGCGCGCCGGACATGCGCTCTACGGCTACGTCTCTCCGGCGCGCGGCGACGCCCCGCGGCAACGGCTCGACGTCAAACCGGCGCTCACCTGGAAGGCCCGGCTGCTCGCCGTGAAGGAACTTCCCGAAGGCGCGCTGGTGGGCTATGGCGGCACCTTCCGCGCGCCGCGCGCCATGCGCATCGGCATTCTCGGGGCGGGGTACGCCGATGGCATGTTTCACCGGCTGTCGAATCGCGGGAAGGTGATCGCCGACGGCAAACTCACTCCCATCCTGGGCACGGTTTCGATGGACCTCACGACCATCGATCTCAGCCACACCACGGCGCTCGCCGCGGGCGATGAAGTCACACTGCTGGGTACCGAGGGCGAATGCACCATCGACGCGCAGCAACTCGCCAAAGTGGCGGGGACCATCTCCTACAACATTCTTTGCAGCATCAGCGCGCGGGTGCGGCGGGTATATGTTTAGCCTCGGGGCGAAACGGCAACCGAATTGCAAAGCAAGCCGCGTGTTCGGCGGGGCAATGCGTAAATCCGGTGATAGAATAGAGGGCAGATGAGCTTACTGTCGCCCAGACTACAACTCAAGGTCGCGCAGAAGCAGATTCTGACTCCAGGGCTTGTCCAAATGGTGACCATCCTCCAGCTTAACCGGCTGGAACTAAAGGAGATGGTGACCCAGGAGATTGTCCAGAACCCGGTGCTCGAGGAATCTACCAACGAGCCTGGGGAAGAGATCACCCCGGAGGAGCTTCTGCCGCTGCTGGAGGCCGAGCAGGTTCACGATCCGGCCGATAAGCAACTGCTGGACGCCGCGGTATTGAGCGACGCCAACTCGGTGGATGACGGATCGAGCGGCGCGGCGATTAACGGCAACCTGTTCCCCGATGCCGAGGAACTGGCGGCCGCGCAGGTGGTGGCCGAGAATGACTCGATCGCGGTCAACGATCCGCTGGCGGAGCCCCCGGCGGTCACGGACCCCTTCGACGAGATCGATTTGGGCAGCTTTTTCGACGATTATCTGGACCCCGGCTACAAGAGTCCGGCGGCGGAGTCGGTCGAAAAGCCATCGTTCGAGACGTTTCTCTCGTCGCCGGTCACTTTGGGCGATTATCTGCGCTCGCAGTTGAGCGTGAGCATCATCAGCGACGATGCGCGCGACGCCGCCGAATCGATCATCGGCAACCTGGACGAAGACGGGTACCTTTCGGCGTCGCTGGAAGAGATCGCGTCTATCGGCGAGCACACGCCGGAGCAGGTGGAGCAGGGGCTGCGGGCCGTGCAGTCGCTCGACCCGGCTGGAGTGGGCGCACGCAACCTGCGCGAGTGCCTGCTGCTGCAAATCGAAAGCATCAACGGGCGTGGCGGCGTGGCGTGGCAGATTGTCTCCAACTGCCTCCGCCTGATGGAGACCCGGCAGTATAAGGAAATCGCCAAGGTGCTGGCGCGGCCCATGGAGCACATCGAGATCGCCGTCCACATGATCCAGCACCTCAATCCGCGGCCCGGCCTGCGCTATTCCGGCGCGGGAGCGCGCGTGGTGGAGCCGGACGTCTTCTTCACCAAGGATGGCGAAGACTTCATCATTCAGATGAACGACGAGGACGTCCCGCAGCTTCGCCTGAACGTCGATTACCGCAAGATGCTGGATCGCGAGAACGGCGCCACCAAGGAAGTCCGGGATTACGTGCGCGAGCGCTACACATCGGCTATCCAGTTGATGAAGAATATCGAGCAGCGCAAGCAGACCATCCTCAAGGTCTGCCAGGCTATCGTGCGGCGGCAGACCGAATTCCTCAACCACGGGCTGGATTATCTGAAGCCCATGATGATCAAGGAGGTGGCTGAGGAGGTGGGCGTGCATCCCTCCACCGTCAGCCGCGCCGTGGCCAGCAAGTATGTGCATACGCCCCAGGGCGTTTTCGAACTCCGCTATTTCTTCTCGGAAGCGGTCCAGGGGCCGCTGGGCGGCGGCACGCCGCTCTTGCTGTTGAAGCGCAAAGTGAAGAAAATGATCGAAGAGGAGGATCGCTCCAAGCCCCTCACCGACGAGCAGATCACTACCATGCTTCAAGGCGAGGGCATCAACGTGACCCGTCGCACCGTGGCCAAATACCGCGAGGACATGAAGATTCCGTCCACCCATCAACGGCGCGTGCGGAGCTAGGAAAACCAGGGACCGACATGAATTCTCGGCGCGGGTTGCCGGGAATTGGCTGTCTGTCCCCGGTTTTCCCGATTCGAGTTATAAAGTAGGAAGGGGATGTGGCCGGCCCCAACGAGGTGTTTCATGAAGATCACGTACACCGGTAGGCAAGTAGAACTCGCTCCTGCGCAACTGAAAAAGCTGGAGGCCCGATTTGCCAAAATCGGGAGGCTGCTGGACGGCAAGGAGGAGCGCGACGCCCACGTCGTGCTTTCCCTGGAGCGCAAGACGCACAAGGCGGAAGCCACCGTTCACTACTACAATCACCAGTTGATCGGCCTGGGCTCCGATTCCGATCTGTTTACGGCCATTCACCTCGCCGCCGAGAAACTGGAGAAGCAATGCGTCAAGGCGCGCACCAAGTGGCGCGATGCCAAGCGCGTGCCGCGCAAATCCGCCCCTGAAGTGGAAACCGAGAAGCCGGCGGCGGCCGAGGCCGATTCCGAAACCGAAGAAGCACCGGGGCGCCAGGTCTACAAGGTCAAGCCCGCGCAGAAACACAAGCCGATGACGGTCGAAGAAGCCGTACTGGAAATGGACAAGACCCGGGATTACCTGGTCTATCGCGACGCACAAACCGACCGGGTGAGCGTCCTGGTGCGGCGCCGCGACGGGCATTTCGACCTGGTGGAGGGCTAGCGCCCGCCACATGCCGCGCAAGAAGGCTGCCGAACCAAGGGAGGCGTCCCCGCGCAAGCCCGAACTGGTGATCATCACCGGTTTGAGCGGATCGGGCAAGGGTTCCGTCCTGAAGGCCCTGGAAGATTTGGGCTTTTACTCCGTGGACAACCTGCCCGTGGAATTGATCCCGAAGTTCGCCGAGCTGACGGGCAACAATCCCAGCATTCAGGCGGCAGCCCTGGTGGTGGATATTCGCGAAGGCGCCGGATTGAAGATGTTTCCCAAAGTCTTCGCCGGCATCCGCAAGTCGGTGACCGCGCGGCTCATCTTTCTGGAGGCGGACGACGACGCCATCGTCCGCCGCTTCAGTGAGACCCGCCGGCCGCACCCATTGGGCACGGGCAAATCCATCACCCGCAGCATCGAGAGCGAACGGGCGCAATTGGCCTCGATCCGCGCCATGGCCGACTTGATCCTCAATACCTCCCGGTTCACCGTCCACCAGTTGCGCGATTTTATCGGTGAGCGGTTCCGCGGGCAACGCGATCAGTCCGCCATTCAGATCTACGTCACCAGCTTCGGGTTCCGCAACGGTGTGCCGCCGGATAGCGACCTGGTCTTTGACGTCAGGTTTCTGCCTAATCCCAACTACATTCCGCGATTCAAGAACCTGACCGGGAAAAACCCGAGTGTTGCAAGATACATCCGTTCTTTTCCTCAGACTGCGGAGTTTATGAGCCGAATCGCAGACCTGTTGATCTACCTGCTGCCGCATTACATTCGCGAGGGAAAGAGTTACCTCACGATTTCATTCGGCTGTACCGGGGGACAGCATCGCTCGGTAATGATTGCCGACGAAGTCCGCCGAACCCTGTCGGATGCCGGGTTTAAGGCTAAAGTGAACCATCGCGATATCGTGAATGCACCTTAAGGCTACCCACCATGAGTACTTAGGGGCTTCCCTTACGAACTTTTACGCAAAATTAGCCCGGCTTTTCCTAACTTTTCCCGTAAACGAGATTCAATACTGTAACGTCTCTACTACATTAGGGAAGCTGCATGCGATTATCTGGGATCGGAGTAAGCATCACGCTGCTGGCGGGTCTGGCATTCGGCGGGGCACAGTCGAATTTCGACGCGGACCAGAACACCTGGACCTTGTCCAACGGTTGGATCCGCGCGTCTTTTCAACTGACGCCCGAAGGCTACTTTCTCACTCAACAGATTTCCGATTTGCAGTCCGGCGACCAATGGGCTGCGTCTCCAAACCGGCCGACCTCACCCGTCTGCTTACAGACCGATAGCGACCTCTTCGATGCGCAGACGCAGTTCATCCTGGTTGCCCAGCATGCCGAGAGCGTCAGTTTGGGCGGCATCCGCCAGTTCATCACGCTCCAGGACGTCAAGGGCAGGGCGCAGATCACGGTGGTTTTCGACCTCTTCAATAACCATCCGGTGCTCCGCTACAGTCTCAGGTACAAGAACCTGACCCCAGGAACGACTCACATCACCTGGATCAACATGGTGCCGTGGAGCTTCGACGATTTGGGCAAGCGCTACACGGCCTTCCGGATCAATCAGTGGAGTGTGGTTGCCAAGCCGCAGGACTTCGAACCGCTGCAGACACTACTCGACACGAGCGGAGCCGGGGTCGAAGTCTACTCCGGCGCCGACGGCCAGCAATGCGGCTGGCTGGCCTTGCGCGATTCCGACCAGCGGGGCCTGTTCACCGGATGGGAGTTCGATGGCCGGACTAAGACCACGGTGCGGCAAGACAGTGGGAAGGGGTATGTGCAGTTCAGTTCCACCGTGCTCGAACTGAACCACCCGGTGGAAACCCTCAGCGAATTCCAAGGACCCAACACGTTTATCGGCCTGTTTCACGGCGATTGGGACGAGGCGGGCTACCGCACGCAGCGTTTCGTGGAATCTGTGCTGGCCAAGCCCGCACCAGACTCCAAGACCTTCCCCTACGTGTCCTGGGACTCCTGGGGTTATCAGGATAAGATTGACGAGCAGATCTTGCGCCGCAACGCCGACGTCGCCGCGAACCTGGGAGTACAGTTATTCGTTGTGGATCTGGGATGGGCGCGCAGCATCGGAGACTGGCACGCGGATCCCGCCAAATTCCCCAATGGCCTGGGCGCATTGTCCGATTACGTACATTCGCTGGGGATGAAATTCGGCTTGCACTTCGCTCTCGCCGAAGCCGACCCGTCCAGCCCGGTGCTGCGGGACAATCCCGATTGGAGCGCCACCGAAGACAGCAACTACTTCGGCGCCGCGTCACTGTGCCTTTCCAACAAGCCCGCACAGGACTGGCTGATTCAGGAAGGGATCCGCATGATCGACGAATACCATGTCGATTGGATCGTGCAGGACGGCCAGAACATGGTCAAGCAGTGCACCAAGACGACGCATACGCACGACCCGGCGGACAGTAACTACGCAAATGCGGTGCAGGGCATCAACGCGGTGGTATCGGCCATCCAGCAGGCGCGGCCCAACGTCTTGTGGGAGAACTGCGAAGACGGCGGCAGTATGATGACGTTCAACATGGTGAAGAGCTACGTCACCTCGATCACCAA
Source organism: Candidatus Solibacter sp. (assembly GCA_017883355.1). Taxonomy (GTDB): domain Bacteria; phylum Acidobacteriota; class Terriglobia; order Bryobacterales; family Bryobacteraceae; genus Solibacter. The sequence goes on along the minus strand of JADGNS010000207.1, from coordinate 944 downwards.
CGACGCATCGGGTGCGCTGCCTTCGCGCCAGGCTGTCTATGGCGCCACCTACCCCTTCCCGCCGAGATATGCAGAGCGCTACATGCTGGATTCCGACGGCCTCACTCCGTATGCCACGCACAGTTACCGCTTCGGCGGTCCCTGGGTCTTGATGACCAAAGTGGCGGATCTCCAGGCGGACCAAGTGGCCTTTCTCAAGGATCAGGTCCAGAACTATAAGAACCAGCGCACGGATATCTCGGCGGGCAAGGTGTTCCACATCCTGGCCCCGGGAGCCAATGCCACCGACGCGATTCAGAGTTATAACGAGACTACGGACACGGCCGTCGCCGTGGTCACCCGCGCTGCGTCCAGCGGCTCCACCTATCTGCTCAAGCCCAAAGGCTTGCAGGCGCAAAACCGGTACACCGTTTGGTTTGAAATCAGTCCCGTGGTCTACTCGCAGACCGGCGCGCAACTCATGGCCAACGGCTTCCGCGTCATGCTGCCCCAGCCGTTCAGTTCGGAAGTGGTCCACATCGAAGCGCAGCAATAGGCGTGCCGCACGGACCGAACGACGGTACAATGCTTCCGAGTGCCAAAGAACCCCCCGCATCTGCCCGACGAGCCCGCATCGCCAACTGGCGAAATCGTTCTGTACCAGTCAGAAGACGGCCGCTCGCGGGTGGAGTGCCGTTTTGTCGACGAAACGCTTTGGCTGACGCAGGCGCTCATTGCGGAGTTGTTCCAGAAGGATGTCCGGACCGTCAACGAGCATCTCCAGAACATTTACGAGGAAGGGGAGATCGAAGAGCAGGCAACTATCCGGAAATTCCGGATAGTTCGCCGGGAAGGACCGCGCGAAGTCGAGCGGGAAATCGAGCACTACAACCTCGATGCCATCCTGGCCGTGGGTAATCGGGTGCGGTCGGAGCGCGGCACGCAGTTCCGCCGCTGGGCGACGG
>JADGNS010000206.1 GCA_017883355.1 Candidatus Solibacter sp. | reverse complement strand
TGGTGGGGCAGGCGCTTTCGCCAGGCGCTTTCGCCTGCCATCCGAGCGAAGCTCGGAGTTGTTTTCCTCCGCGCGCACCGCTGGCTCCGCGTACGACCCGCACCAACGCGTGAATCCTGCGCCTCCTCTCCGCCTTGTTCTCGCTGTTTTCTCTGCGCTTTTCTCTGCGTTCTCTGCGTCTCTGCGTTGAACCCAAATTCTCCTCGTGCCGAGCGCTCACGGTACTATGTCTTCTATGCGCCCCGCATTCCTCTTTCTCCTCCCTGCCTGCGCGGAACCAAGCCTCTTCCTCAACTCCGCCGATCTGGTGGAATCACGCCCCGGAGGCTTCACCGTGACCATGGGTACCGTGCGCGATGAGATCACCCTGGCGCCCAAATTCTCGTCCGTGCGGACCGGAGGCAAACAGTGACGCGGCCGGAGAGAGTAGTGCTCGAAGGAAGGCACGTGAAGATCGTCCCCCTGCATGCGGCGGCGCATGCGGAGGCCCTGTACGCGGGGTCGCGGGATGCGGAGCTGTGGCGCTATCTGTTCAATGGTCCCTACACGGACGAAGCGGAATTCCGCGCTTGGCTGGAGGGGCGGGAGAACTTGGAAGACCCGCTGTTCTTCACGATTCTGGACGCGCCGTCGGGTGCGCCGGCAGGCTATTGCTCGCTCATGCGGATTGAGCCGGCCCATCGCGTGATCGAAGTGGGCAACATCTTGTACCTCCCGTCCCTGCAGCGGACGGTGGGAGCCACTGAGGCGATGTATTTATTGGCGCGCTACGTCTTCGAGGAGTTGCAATACCGGCGCTATGAGTGGAAGTGCAATGTCCTGAATGCGCCGTCACGCCGGGCCGCGCTACGTCTGGGGTTCCGCTTCGAAGGGATCTTCCGCCAGCACATGATCGTGAAGGGCCAGAATCGGGATACCGCCTGGTATTCGATGCTCGACACCGAGTGGGAAGATCGCAAGCTGGCCTTTGAGAAGTGGCTGGATCCATCCAACTTCGATGCCGAAGGCAGCCAGAAGACCGCATTGAACTCGCTCCACCGGTAGTGCTCTCGTGGGGCGGCGCTACAGGCGCGCTTGCCAACCGGTTGCCAACCCGCCGCAGGATGCCATCCTGCCCCACAATGACTTGCAGCAGTAAGGAATGCATTGTCAATCACTCATCGGCGGAGTGTGTAGTTCAACATAGCCCGCACGTTGAACAGCCCGTCATTCGTCCGCGGCGCGGTGGGGCTTCGCGTGACCCACAGAGGAGAGTAGAACGCATCCACCGTAAACGCCATCCGCTTTGTCAGTATGTAGCTGGCGCCGGCGGTTGCGGAAAATGTACCGCCGCGCGTCCATTCTCTCGTTTCATCCAGTCCCCTCACCACCGGCGCCTCGAGTTGAAACGCGCCATCGATGAAATTGCCTCCGGCAGCTACGTGCGGTACCAGCCTCGGCATGCTTGGAATCGCGTAAGCAAATTGTAATTCGCTCCCCGCGTACCGCAGCGAGGCTACATCCGCCGACGCGCCCACGCACCGCGTTGGGTTCTCCGGAGATCCCGGCGCAAACGCCACCACGCTATTTGGACAGGTGAATGCGCCCTTTACCGACCCCACCTGGCCGTATCCCCGCCAGCTAAGCGTCGACCGCGCTCCTTGCCATATCGGCCGCTCCAGACCAAACGCTAATAGGTGCGTCGTGACCCCAAATACCCGGAACGGCGGCGCCGCGGCCGCCACCAACGTGAGCTTCCACGGCAGGCCGACTCTCACCACGGGCCTTGCCAATATGGGCGCCTTGTTGAGATCCTGGGCCGCCTTGCCGTTAAAACCGATTTGCTGCTGCCCCGCATCGAGCGCCGGCAGCCATCCCATTTCGAATCCCAGTGAAAGAGCCCCGTTCCGGTGCCCTTCAGTCGGTTCCGGTGGCTGAAGGCCGCTCAGCAGCGTTGTCGATGCGAAGTATTTGATCCCCCACGCCTCCGGGCGATCGAAACTCACGTGATAGTTCTTGGTGAGGGCGGTTGCGCCGGTTGCTCCGCTCTGAGCCGCGGCTTTGACGGTAAGTACACCGGTAACTCCTAAGACACAGAACACAATTCCGATTACATTCTTTTTATTCATAACAGTTATCCCCTAAAACCGCGCTTCGATCTTGTCAGCGCGCCAAATGAATATCGAACTCGAGCCGGATCTCATCCTTTACCCGGATCGTGCCGCCGGCAACTTTGACCGGGTTGATGCCGAACTCCGTCTGCTTGAAAAGCGAGCTCCCCACATAGTGCCCCGCGCCCTGTTCCCGCACTTCCAGCGTTACCGCGTGGGTTTGACCATGCAGCGCTAAGTTGCCGCGTACCCTCCAGGAACCGGCGCCGAGCGGCTCCGCACCCGTGGATCGAAACTCGATTTCCGGGTGGCGTTCGGCGTCAAGCACCTCGCTGCCCAACATGGTGCTCTGGATCTCCGCGCGGTCCTTGTCGGAAACTCCCGGGTCGCGCACTTGCATGGCGCGCGCATGCGCGTGTAACTCGACCTGACGGGTGGTAGGATCCACCGTGCCGCCGGCAATAGGCGCGGCTATCTCGTGATTGTGTCCCATTGCGGAGAGCAGGCCGGCCTTGTACACCCGCACCGTCAGCGCCGATTTCCCGGTATCGATCGCGCGTTGCTGGGCAATTGCAACAGCGCTCCATGCCAGACTCGCAACCCCAACTGCCAACGCCCTTTTAACTCTCCTCTGCACCCGCGTAATGTTGATGCCGTTCATATGTGCCGTTACTATTGTTGCCACACTTCGAAGAATTTCTTTGGGTTGCTGCCGTACAACCACAGCCGGGGCCATGACTCTTTTACAAGTAGTACTCCAGTATCTTGCGTGCGCCACGGGCTATAATTTCCAGTGGATGATACGAAAGAACACAACCGAAATTCTGGACCACGATGGCGTTCCCGATCGATTAGTGCAGCGCGCATACCGGGACCTCGCGAGAATCCATCGTTGGCTGGGTGACACAAACTTGATTGTCCGCGCCATTAGCCAGGACCCTCTCCCGGTCCATCGAATCTTGGATGTGGGATGTGCCACGGGCCTCGTCTTGGAGGAGGTGGGGCGCAGGCTCGGCGTCGAGGTTGTTGGAGTGGACATCAACCCGCACCCCCGTATCGCCGCGCCTGTTCCCATACTGCGGGCCGACGCAATGTGTGACCCCCTGCCTTTTGCCGATGTCGCCTTCTGCATGCACCTCGGCCATCATCTCTGCGAGCGCGATTTGGCGCGCCTGATTCGCAACGTCGGACGATTCTGCCGCCGATTCATTCTTCTCGACCTCGTTCGCCACCCGTTCCCGCTGGCTCTCTTCCGCCTCTTCATCGCGCCCTTTGTGTGCCCGATTGACGCCGAAGACGGGCAGCGCTCGATACGGCGATCCTTCACACCCATCGAGCTTCGAAGTATAACTGCCTCCGCGCTTGCCGGCTCCGCCGGCAGTTTCCGCCAGTTAGTCGCGCCATTGCACATCCGCCAGGTGATTGATATCTCGTACGCGAATGCCGTCCGCTATCCCGTTTCCAGCGTCTCTCAGCCGCTGCCCGATCGCTGCTCGGTGTATTCGTGATTTGACCAGGCCGGCATTAGGTACTTGAGTTGCCCTGGATTCCCACGGGAGGATCGATGGAGGCGAAGAGACTGCCCCTGTTCTGGATTAGTTCGTCGAGGTGGCGCCGTTGCGGACCGATGTCTTGGTGATTGGTGGTGGACCAGCCGGACTGGCTACGGCGATTGCATCCCGTCTCAAAGGATTCGACGTCACGGTCGCTGACGCCGCGCGTCCCCCCATCGACAAAGCCTGCGGCGAAGGAATCTTGCCTGCCGGTGTCGCGGTATTGCATCGACTTGGAGTTCGCCCTTCCGATGACGACGCGTTGCCTCTTCGCGGTATTCGCTTCCTGGACGGTGGCGCCTCTGTGGAGGCACCTTTCCAATTCGGACCTGGACTGGCGCTGCGGCGGACACGATTGCACCAGATCCTCGCCAGCCGTGCATCTGAGCTCGGCGTCCGGTTGCTTTGGGGCACTCGCCTGGATGATGGTTCGAAGCTTCCGTCGTGCCGATGGCTGGTAGGCGCCGACGGACAGAATTCGTGCGTTCGTCACGCTGCCGGACTGGATCGGGCGAGCTGGGAGTTCTTGCGCTTTGGATTTCGGCGGCATTACCGGCTTTCGCCATGGACCGATTTCGTCGAAGTGCACTGGGGCCCACGCTGTCAGATCTACGTGACGCCGGTGAGCCCCGATGAGATCGGTGTCGCGCTGCTGTCGCGAGATTCCCATCTTCGACTGGATTCTGCCTTAGAGGAGTTCCCGGAATTGCAGAAAAGACTCCAGGGCGCCGAAGCGTCAAGTGCCGAGCGTGGCGCGGTGACGGTTTCGCGCCGCCTGCGGCGCGTGTTTCGCGGGCGCACGGTGTTGGTCGGCGACGCGTCAGGGTCAGTCGATGCAATTGCCGGCGAAGGACTGAGCCTCTCGTTTCATCACGCCATCGCGTTATCTGACGCTCTGTGCTCCGGCCAACTTGCATCTTATCAGGCTGAACATTCGCGTCTCGCCCGGCGTCCGGCTTTCGTCGCCGGCATGCTGCTTTCCTTGGACCGCGTCCCCTGGCTCCGCCGGAGCGTTCTTAGAGTGCTGGCTCTTAAGCCGCCGGTTTTCGCCAGACTCCTCACCAGCTTGGCCGTCGATCAACACTGATAAACAGAAAGAACGTCTTTGTCTTATCCGTGTTCATCCGTGTTCATCCGTGGCCATTCCTCTTACCGAGCCCCACCCCGCCCACCCATCCCGGCGGCAGCAGCGGCCGGCGTCGGCGGTGCGAACTTCGGATCGAGCATCTTGGCGATCTCGTCGCGGCTCGCCTCCAGGTGCGCCCTGGTCTCGTGATCCGTCGTCTTGACCATGGCGGCCGTGATCGAGGCGGCCAGCGTGCGGAGTTCCGCCCGGTACATGGGCTTTTCGTCGCCGCTCGTAATCACCCGCGGCATCACGAAGCCTTCCGGAAGCTGCGCGGGCATGGCCGCGGCGGCGCGCTCCACCGCGTTGATCTTCGTGTCGAGCGCCTTGAGGTAAGAGCGCTGCAACTCGCGGCGATAGGGGTCCACCTTGACCGCCGGAGCCTCGAGCTCCTTCCAGATGCCCTTGCGCACACTCGCCAGAAACTCCACCGGCGAGTAGGCCAGATTGCCGTCCAGGGTTTCCTGTTCCAGCAGGCGGGCGAAGCGCGCGCTGTTCAGCAATTGCGTCAGCACCCTGCCCTGCGCCGTGTGGATCCGGTCGATCACGCCCACCGGTTCGATCCGCCGCAGAATCTCTTCGTCGATCATCCAGGCGGGCGTAGTGAACGCGTTCTCGTTGAGGAACCTCACCGCTTCCTTCTGCTTCTCCTTGGGGATCAGGTTGAAAATCCGGCCTTCCTGGCCGATCGCCTTTTCCTGGCTGTTGAAGCCGCCCACGATGCCGGCAACGTGCGTCATCTCCGTGCTCCACTGGTTGAGCACGCGGCCATACAACTCGGCGAGCTGTTCGTAGGTTTCGCCTTCCTTGTACGCGGTAGCCGACATCAACATCTTGGTGACGCGCTGCAAATTCTTCACGCCCAGCGCGGTGGCTTTGACGGCGTCGGCATCGCCCACGGCTTCGGTCTCCTCGCCCGGGTCGGCGCCGTTGGCGTTAGCCGTGGAGAAGCGCAGCCAGGGCTTGTCGTCCTGTTCCTTGGCCCATTTGTGGAGCGTGGGTTTCTCCTCGTCCGGCGTCTTGGCGCTGGGAATCGGAGTATAGCCCCACATGGTGGCCCAGGTGTCGTAGGGGCCGATGCGCGGAATCAGGTCTTCCACCGCGATGCCGTCTTCCGGCTGGGCCACGTAGTTGAAGCGCGAGTAATCCATGATGGACGGCGTATGGCCCATCTTGTGCACCCACTCCTTGTCCCGAATCTTCTCGAAAGCATACATGGAACTGGCCTTCATGTTGTGCTGGAAGCCCAGCGTGTGGCCCACTTCGTGCGCCACCACGTATTCCAGCAGCCGGCCCATCAGTTCGTCGGGAAGCGGCAACCGCTGCGCCCGCGGATCCAGCGGACCCACCTGCACGAAGTACCAGTCCCGGGCCAGGTTCATCACGTTGTGATAGAACTGTATGTCGGCGTTCAGAATCTCGCCGGTCCGCGGGTCGCTGATGTGCGGGCCGCTCGCGTTCTCGGTGGTGGAGGGCAGCCAGCGGATCACCGAATAGCGCACGTCTTCGGGGCTCCACTTGGGGTCCTGTGCCGCCGTGGGCGCTTCCTTGCCGAGGATGGCGTTCTTGAAGCCGGCCGCGGCGAACGCCTCGTTCCAGTCTTCGATTCCCTTCTTGAGCCACGGCACCCACTTCCTGGGTGTCGCCGCATCGATGTAGTAGACGATCGGCTTCACCGGCTCGCTGATTGCCGCGCTCGGGTCTTTCTTTTCCAGCCGCCAGCGGGCGATGTAGCGCGTGCGCTCCGCCTTGTACTCGTTGCGCGAATAGTCCATCGTGCTGGTGGTGAAGTAGCCCACGCGTTCATCGAACAGCCGCGGCTTCATGGGCTTTTCCGGCAGCCGCACCATGCTGTGATGCAGTACCACCGTGGCGCTGTTGCCGCGCATCTGGCCGCCGCCCAACCCGCCGCCGCGTCCGCCGCCGGTCGCCGCCGCACCGCCCGCGGCGCGGGTGTAGGTGACCGTAACTTCCGTCTCCATGTTTTCGGGGAAGGCGTTGATGTGTTCGATGAAGGTGCGTGTAGCGTCCACCGCGGTCGCGCCCAGGCGCTGCCGCGCGCTGAATTCCTGCAGGTCGCCCGTGAACAGGCGCGTGACTTCGATCACCGGATCGCCGTCCTTGGCAAAGGCCGCCACCGGGAAGGCCTGAATGATGGCGTCGTTATTGGCGTTCTTCACCGCCATCGCAATCGGTTCGCTGGGGTCGGCGGTCATGCTGTAATTGATATCCAGCAGGAGCACGCGATTGCCCTTGAGCTCCCAGCGGATCACCTTGTCGACCAGTTGCCCGCCGCCGTACCCGGCGCCCGCCGTGGTCCTGGCGATCTGCGAGTTCCAGAGCAGGTCCTTACCGAGTTCGCTCTTGGGGATCTCGTAGTAGTAGCGCTCTTTGATCTGGTGGACCGTAAACAGGCCCTTGGAAGTCTTCGCTTCCTTGGTGATCACGCGGTCGTAGGGCTGCGGATCCGGCACAGCGGCGGCGGCGCCGCCGAGGCCGCCACGGCCTCCACCACCACCCGCGGGTGCCTGGGCCGGCGGCTCATCCTGCGCGCACAGCACGGTGGCGGCGCACAGGGATACTAGGAACAATCTGGATATTCGGTACATAATTGGACACACTTCGACTAAGGTTGAACTCAGAAAAGGCGCAATCGAGCCCCCCATGGTAACCCCCCAGTCCCGGAATATTTGGCTCTGCCTCGTGCATCCGCGG
>JADGNS010000205.1 GCA_017883355.1 Candidatus Solibacter sp. | reverse complement strand
GCCGGTGCGAAGGCTGAGAAGCCTGGCTTCCGCATGGTGACCATCCCCTGATATGAACCGCATCCTGATTTGGACCTGCGCCGCCGCGCTGACGGTAGCGCTCTCCGTTTGGCAAAGGCGCAGCGGGCCCACCTACGCCGTCCGCGGCGCTGTCGCCATCGAAGGACAGAACGTTCGCTACCGTCTGGAACGTTCCTTCGCCGGACCGGGCGACGCCCCCGTTCGCATCCCGGCCCCCGCCCTCAAAGGTGCCGTGAACTTCCGGCCCGCCGGGTCGAATACCGCCTGGACCACGCTGGAAATGGTCCGCGAGAGAGACAACCTCGTCGCCTGGCTGCCGCATCAGCCCATCGCCCAGAAGCTCGAATACAGGGTCATGCTCCGCGGCGCCGCCGGGATTGTCTGGCTGAAGCCCGTCACCATTCGCTTCCGCGGCTTCGTCCCGCCGGCGATTCTCTTACCGCACATCCTCGCCATGTTCCTCGGCTTCCTCTTCGCGGCCCGCGCCGGTTTGGCCGTCGCCAACCATCAGGAGCCCCGCCCCTTCGCGCTCGCTGCCCTGGCCCTCATCGGCATCGGTGGCCTGGTCCTTGGCCCCATCGTGCAGAAGATCGGACTCGGCGATTACTGGACCGGCTGGCCCTTCGGCCCCGACCTCACCGACAACAAGACCCTGGTCGCCTGGCTCTTCTGGCTCCCGCCGCTCTTCTCCCGCCGCGGCCGTTGGGTGATGCTCGGCGCCGTTGTGACCTTCCTTGTCTTCGCCATCCCGCACAGCGTGCTCAGCGGCAACGTCGCCCGTTAGCCCTGGGATTGCCGTTCCCGGAGACGATGCGCAGCTTGAGCAAGCCGCCGTGAATATCGCGGCCTCAGGGTGTAGAATTCGGATGACGGCATCCTTTATGAGAAAGGCCATTGTTCTGCTTCTGCTGGCGGGCGCCGCCTGGGCCGAAACGCCGGCTGCCATCCCACTTCCCAAACCCAACACGACCGGGGGCATGCCGCTGATGCAGGCCCTCAACGCGCGCCAGAGCGGGAGGGAGTTCAGCACCGGGAAGTTGTCCCCGCAGGCGCTCTCCAACCTGCTCTGGGCCGCGTACGGCGTGAACCGGCCCGACGGAAGGCGCACAGCACCCTCCGCAAACAACCGGCAAACCATCGATATCTATGCCGTACTGGCGGAAGCAGTGTACCTCTACAACGCCAAGGAGCACCGCCTGGACCTGGTGGTCCCCGGCGACCTGCGCGCAGCCGCGGGTTCGCAACCATTCGTGGCGCAGGCTCCTCTGAACCTGGTGTACGTGGCCGACTATGCCAGGATGGCCGAAACGCCGGACGCGACCAGGACGCTGTACTCAGCCGCGGAAACCGGTGCGATCGGACAGAACGTGTACCTGTACTGCGCCTCGGAAGGTCTCTCTACCGTGATCCGGGCCATGGTGAATCGCGAGGAACTGGCCAAGGCGTTGCGCCTGCGGCCGGAACAGAAGATCATGCTCTCGCAGACGGTCGGGTATCCCTCCCGGACGCCTGCCGGCAAAAAGGGAGCAGATTGATCGGCGGCCATTAGAAGCGGCATGCCCTAACCGGCGCCCCCCATGTTGACAATGGCCGCGCCGTCTTCAGCAGCGGGTTTCGGCGCCTGTCGCCAACCTCGCCAACCGGCGGCTGAGCCATCGGTGCCGCTTACCGTATAGACTGGGCTGAGAGACTGAAGCGGGAGTGTCACCCATGAAAAGACTGTCGGTTGTGCTGTGTTTGTGCGGTGTGGCAACGGCGGCTTCGCTGCACTTTCAGGAATCGGCCTTCGTAGCGGGGGCGGATGGCACGCCGCCCGGTTGGAGCGTGTGGAGCGCACGGCCGGAGACCGCGCCGCGCGTCTTCGTCGACCCGCTCCACTATCGCACGCGCGCCGGCTCACTTGCGATCTCAGGCAACAGCAATGGCGCCGAACACGGCGGGTGGCAGCGGTGCGTGACGGCGGTGGAAGCGGGAACCTGGTATCGATTCGTGGCGTACTATCGGGCCGAAGCCGTGCCCAGCGAATCCTGGCAGGTGGTGGCGCGGCTCGATTGGCGTACCTCTTCCAATGGCCGTGCCGGACAGCCCGACTATGTCTACCGGGCGAGCCGGGAAGGCGATTGGACCAAGGTGTGGCTCGACACGCAGGCACCCGAAAAAGCGGCCTCGGTGGTGTTGCAGCTTTACCTTTCGAACGCGCCCAACGCCACGGTATGGTGGGACGACATTTCGCTGGACCAGATTGCCGATCCGGGACCGCGCAAGGTCACCATCGCGTCAATCAATCTGCGACCGAACCAGACCCTCTCGGCGGCGGAAAGCGTGCGCCAGTTTCTGGAGACGGTCGAGGCGACCGTGCGCGGGAAGACGGACGTCATCCTGCTGCCGGAAGGGATCACGGTTGTCGGCACTGGAAAAACGTACGCGGAAGTCGCGGAAACGATTCCCGGTCCCACCACCGCACGACTCGGGGAACTCGCGCGGAAACGGTCGTCGTACGTCGCGGCCGGCATCTATGAGCGGGAGGGGACGGCGATCTACAACACGGCAGTGCTCATCGATCGTGCCGGGAACGTCGAGGGTAAATACCGCAAGGTGTATCTGCCGCGAGAGGAAGTAGAGGCCGGTCTGACACCCGGCAGCGATTACCCCGTCTTCCGCACGGACTTCGGTACCGTGGGACTGATGATTTGCTACGACGTCTTCTTTGCCGACCCGGCGCGCGCGCTGGCAACGAAGGGGGCGGAGGTGATCCTGATGCCGATCTGGGGCGGAGACGAGACACTGGCGAAGGCTCGCGCCATCGAGAACAAGGTCTTCCTGGTGGCGTCCGGCTACGATCACCCGACGTACATCATGGACCCTGACGGAGAGATGCTCTCGGTGGCCAGGAACCGGGGCGCCGCTGCCATCGCTACCGTGGATCTCAACAAGCGGTACCTCGATCAGTGGCTGGGCGACATGCACGGCCGCCGCATGAAAGAACTCCGTTTGGATGTGAAGGCGCCGCTGCCGGGATTGGTGAACGGCGAGGCGTCTCGCGCCTGCTGTGGACACTGAATCCTTACGCTGCCACCTCCAACTCCCAGCCGAATCCGGGCCGCTCGGAAGGACGCATGTAAACTCCTTCGGGACCCCGCGTGATTTGGTTATCTTCCTCGAATCGGCGGTAGACTTCCGGCGGCCCGCCGGGGGGCGGCATGAACATCTCCGACCAGGGGGCGTTGGGGGTAGCCATGGTGAAGTGCACGCAGTCCTGCACTCCGCCCGCATGCGGAATGACCGGAATGTCGTACGCCGAGGCCAGCGCGGCAATCCGCCGCAACTCGGTCAATCCGCCGCACCAGTGCACGTCCGGCTGCCAAATCGCGGCCGCCCGATGTTCCAGCAATTGTCGAAAGCCGTACCTGAAGTAAACGTGTTCGCCGGTGACGATTCGAGTGGACTTGATCGCCGCCCTCAGCCGTCCGAAGCCCTCGAAATCGTACGGCGGCAGACACTCTTCCATCCAGTACACACGGTGGGGTGCCACCATTTCGGCCAATTCTATGGTGTATTCTTCGTTCAACGCCATCCAGCAATCGAGCATGATATCCCCGTCGGGTCCGAGCAACTCGCGCGTGTGCTTGACCAGATCGGTATTCTTCTTCAGGCCGTCCCTCCCGTCCGCGGGCCCGAACGGCAGAGCCAGTTTCAGTCGCTTGTAGCCGAACTCGATGTGCTGCTCGAGATCGTTGCCCGTGCAGTATGTGGGAATACGCGATTTCGTTTCGCCGCCCAACAGCTTATAAACCGGCATCCCCAGCGCATTCCCAACAAGATCCCAGAGCGCCAGGTCCACGCCGCTGATCGCATTGGGGACAACGCCGGCCTGTCCATAGTACATACTCGAGCGAAACAGAATGTCCCAGATGCGTTCTATGTTGAATGGGTCCTCGCCCATGAGTAGCTTCGCGAGATGGCCTGTCACCACCTGCCCGCCTCCAATGCCGCCGCTGCCATAACCCTTCACACCCTTGTCGGTCGAGATCTCCACCGTGAAGCCTTCCAGTTTCCCGGGGTCCGGCATGAACAGAGACCGCTGCGCCTTGTACTCCGGGTAGACGGACATCGGATTCGCCACTTCGACTGCGCCGGTAGACCATGATCCTGGCGCGGGCTTATACGCGGGCACTGGCCGTTTCGGCCGAGTGCGGACCAGGCGTACGCTGTCGATCTTCAACTTGCTTTTTTCACTTTGAAACGGCAGGGCTGGCACGGGTGCGCCAGTCATCAGCCCCATCGCGGCGCCGCCACCGAGTCGAAGAAAACTCCGCCGTCGCACGAAATGACCTCCAGGAAAGGAACTGATCGATTATTGGGAAACCGCTGAACGTTGTCAAGGCGTCTCCTCGGATTCGGCCGAGCCCCGCACGGGAGGTGAGGCGAAGTCCGACGTCACGGTTAAGCACCCTGTCCATGGACAGGGGCGCGACATAGAAGTGGACGAGACGGAAGTCCCAATCCGAGCCGCGACCGGGGTACCCTCGGGGTCGGGAGCGTTTGCCGGCCTCACGCATAGACCTGTCCCTACGCTAGGATTCTCTCAATCGGCCGGGTGCACCAGTGGCATAAGGCTCCGCCTTGTGCATCCGAGCGAAGCTCGGACCGCTTTTTTCCCACCACGACGTCGTCGTGGCAAGACCTCTGCGGTAAAATCGGGGTTCCGCGAGCGGTCTGATATGTCGTTACTTTCTCGCCTTGTAAAAGCGTATCGCGGCGATCGCCTGAGCCGCGAGATCGAGCACCTTGCAGACCGGGGCGAGGCCCGGGCATCTGGCTCCGTTCACCCGTACCGCGAGGCCGCCGGCAATAGCAGAGTCGTCCTGTGGCTCGATTCACTCCGCGCGGATTTCGTATTGGCTTGGCGGCGCCTGCGCAAGAGCAAGGTGACCTCCGCTGCGGCGATTTTGTCGCTGGCTCTTGGCATCGGCGCATGCCTCGCCGCATTCCAGCTCGTCGACGCACTCCTCCTGCGACCGTTACCCATCGCTGCGCCCGATCGCCTCTACGCGCTCTCTCGCCAGGAATTCGCTTCGAGCGGCCAGTCCACTACGCGCGACACTTGGCAATACCCGCTGTTCCGCGAGATGCGCGCCGCCGTAGCCAGTCAGGCCACCCTGATCGCCATCTCCGATGCCGAACGCGTGGAGATCACCTTCCGCTCCGATCGGGAAATGGAAAGAGCGCACGTGCAGTACGTTTCGGGAGACATGTTCGACACCTTCGGACTCCATGCCGCCTCAGGTCGCCTGCTCTCGCAAAACGACGACCTCCAGCCTGGCGCCCATCCGGTTGCCGTCGTGTCTCACGATTACTGGTCGCGACGTTTTGCACAAGATCCGCAAGTCGTCGGGCGAACCTTCCGCATCGCCAATAACCTCACGGGCACTCGCATCTACCAGATCGTGGGTGTCGCGGGAGTGGGCTTCACCGGCACCGAGCCCGGCAAGGTGGTCGACATCTTCCTCCCCGCCATGATGCATTGGGGGATGTCTTTTCCGGAGTGGTCGTTGTTCCGAACGTTTGCGCACTTGCAACCCGGTATACCGGCCTCGCCGGTGCGCGACCACCTCGGCGCGACGGTTCGTGCATTCAACGATTCGAAGGCAAATCGCGTGAAACAGGTGCTGCAAATGGACCCCGCACCCGCGGGAGTCTCCGCCATGCAGAAGAATTATCGTACTTCGCTCGCCTCTCTCGGCGTACTCGTCGTGCTGGTGCTGCTGATTGCCTGTGCGAACGTAGCCAACCTGATGACCGCGCAAGCAGCCGCCAGGACCCGTGAAATGGCGCTCCGTGTCTCCATCGGCGCGGCACGCTGGCGCCTCGGGCAACTGGTCCTGGTTGAAGCCGCAATCATCGGACTGTTTGCCTCCGCCGTCGGCTGGTGCTTCGCGCAATGGTCCGCGCCGCTCGTACTCGCCAGAGTCAATCCGCCCGACAATCCGGCACGCCTCTCCTTGGCAATGGACTGGCGCGCGCTCGCATTCGCCGTCGTCCTGACTCTCTTCGTGAGTTTGCTCTTCGGCGTCGCGCCGGCGCTGCGAGCCTCCGCGATCCGCCCCGTCGAGGTGCTCAAAGGTGGCGATGACCCACACTCGCGAGCCCGCTGGATGCGAGCTCTCATCGCCCTGCAAGCCGCGTTCTGTTTCGTCGTCCTGTTCGTCGCCGGACTGTTCGTCGCTACCTTCGACCGTTTGCATGGCCAGCCCAACGGTTTTTCATCCGAACGAATCGTCAATATCGATATCGTCAATCCAAAGAATGAACCCAGTACCTTATGGGACCAGGTGGCGGACCATTTGCGCACCATGCCCGGCATCCAAGCCGTCGCCTATGCCGACTGGCCGCTCCTCGACGGATACGGTTTCAAAACGGACGCCATCTCGATCGCGGGCGGTCCTCCCTCGGAAGTTCCGGCCTGGTTCATGAACGTCTCTCCGGGCTGGCTCGACACCATGAAGATCCCGTTCATTGCCGGTAGAGATTTCCGCCCCACCGACCTCTCGCCCGGCGCCGCCATCGTCAATGAGGCGTTCGCCCGCCAATTCTTCGCGCATGAGAATCCCGTGGGTCAGTGGTTCGAGGGAACTTCGGGATGGATGCGCGGCCAGAAGTTTCAAATCGTTGGTCTGGTACACGACGCCCGTTACCGCTATCTCCGCCAGGCCGTCCTGCCCGTAGCCTACACGCCCTTTCGAAGGATAGACGCAAGAGGCACTATGCAAGGCGGAACGCTCGTTGTCCGCACCTCCACCTCGAACCCGCTCTCTCTCGCCTCCATCCTGCGCACCGAAATTCCCCGCGCCCGCTCCGAATTCCGTGTCGGCAACATGCGTACCCAGCAGGAGCTGATCGACTCGCAAACCATCCGCGAGCGCCTCCTGGCCCTGCTCGCGCGCTTCTTCGGAGCTGTCGCGCTCCTGCTCGCGGGCGTCGGCCTCTACGGCGTCCTCGACTACTCCGTATTGCAGCGCCGGCGCGAGATCGGCATCCGCATGGCCTTGGGAGCCCAACCGCGAGACCTGGCTGTCCGGGTGACCGCGCGCGTCTTCTCCATGGTTCTCCTGGGAGCGCTCACGGGACTCGCGCTCGGTCTGGCATCCGTGCGCTACATCGAACCGCTCTTGTACCAGGTGCGATCCACCGAATTACCAGTGCTCGTCATTCCCTCCCTTGCCATCCTCGGAGCAGCGGTCCTGGCGGCATTACCGGCCGTGATTCGCGCGGTAAAGATCGACCCTGCGACGCTGCTGCGCGCCGAATAGAATCCGATCCATCCGCAGTCTTGGGTTTAAACACACTACCTGGCGGAAACCTCCCCGTATGCGGGATCGTCAAACAAGCTATGCGAATGCTCGTGGCCTCCGCCCTCATGTTTGTAGGCACTCTGCTTAACGCCCAGAACATTTTCACCGTCGCCGGAGTTCC